>JAQTSF010000015.1 GCA_028711485.1 Candidatus Iainarchaeum sp. | reverse complement strand
ACACTATGAACAATACCAGTTCCATGTTCCGGATCAACAAATACCCCAGGAAAAACAGGCACCTCTTTTCCGTTAGGTGTTTTTGCTTTTTTTCCTATCAATTCCTCTCCCCGTATTTCCCTGATTTCATTAATACTTTTTCCCTGAAGTTTTAATTTTTCAACTGCTCCCCTACTCACAATTATTTTTTCTTTATTATCCACTTCGACAATCGAATATTCTGCGTCAGGATTAACAAAAATATTAGTTATACCAAAAAAGGTATCCGGTCTTAAAGTTGCAGAAACCAGATATTCCCCCCCTAGTTTAAATTTTATAGCGGTGAATTTCTGCACCTCTATTTTTTCTTCATCCCCGCCAGATATATCATCCTCACCAACTGCATTTTCATCTTTTGGACAATATAACACAGGATAATTTGCTTTTTTCAAATACCCCTTTTCATGATATTTTTCAAACTGCCATTCAATAAATTTATTATATTCCAAATCACCTGTTGTAAACTGTCTTGAAAAATCAATAGAGAATCCTATACTTTTGAAATCTTGTATTAATTTCGATGAAAAATATTTTACTATGTTCCAAGGTTCAGAAAAACTATCTACTATTCTTTTGATTTCCTCTTCACTTTCTTCATAATTTGAAACATAATCCTGGTATAATTTTATTGTTTCCGGATCTTTTGCAATTATTTTTGAACTGACTGCAAGTACCGGAGTTCCTGTTATATGGAATGCCATGGGCCAGAGCAGATTAAACCCTTTCATTCGTTTATATCTTGCAATTATATCTCCATTAGTATATGTTCTTCCGTGTCCCACATGCAAGGCTCCAGAAACGTAAGGGTAAGGTATTGTGAAAAAGAATTTTTCTTTTTTAGAACTTTCAGGTTCAAATACTCTGCCTTCAAACCATTTATTCTGCCATTTTTTATCAATAAGAGAAAAGTCCATAGGAATCATTTTTGATAATTAGTTTTTTATACTTAACATTATAGATAGTTGATAAGTTATTATGGTATTTAGTATTGATTCAAATGCTTTGGCTTTGATAGGGGCTGCCCTTTTTCTTAATGTTCTAATAACTGCGCTTTATTATATGGGATCACGAGCATTGAGTTCACCCTCTCTTATTGCAGCTTCCAAAGAACATATTACTCAACTATTTTTCTCAGGTTTTATTATCTTTATATTTCTTGCATCTAATGGAATACTTTCCTCTCTTACTGGGGGTATAATATGCTATGGTACATCTATCGATTGTTCTAATATAGACCATATAAAAGTTGCAATGTATGCGCTTGATAATCTTATGAATACTTTTGTTAATCTTTACTCAAAACTATATTTATTTGAAGTTATAATCGCAGTTATGTCTTCGACTTCTTTTACACTTGGTATATTTAGAATATTTCTTTTTGTCTTTTCAATACACATATCCCCTTTCGTAGCACTTACAATGATTGCAAACGTTCAGGTAACTCTTGTTGAAGCAGTTGGATATTCTGTGGGTTTAATACTTGCGAAAAAACTTGTTCTTGAAATGATATTGTATGCTGTTCCTACCATTTTTCTGCCAATGGGGCTATTTTTTAGAGCACTTCCCCAGCTTAGAGTTACTGGTTCAACAATATTAGCTCTTTGTTTTACACTATTTTTTATTTTTCCAATTGCGCTTATATTTACAAACTATGTCATTTATGATTTTTACGAAGCAACCTCGGTTTACATAACTTTTGATACACCTACTCCCATTTCAGAAATTTGTAATGAAGATGATGTACTTAGCATAGATATGGATCATATTCAGGAAAATTTCGAAGTTGGTGAGGATGCAATTGCTTCTGCTGAAGACCCAAATATATTTTATAAAATAGGCGCTATTATTTGGGGTGTTGTTGAAGGATTAGCAAGTATAATCTCATTAATTTGGGATCTTATAAAATTAATTGTACAGGGTGGCAATATTCTTAGTCTTTTAAATCCATTAGCTTATCTTAAGGCATATTATTATTATATGATAATAGAACTTCTTGCAGCTTCCCAATTTTTAGTTATTATTCTTACAACCACTATATTAGAATTTGTAATAGTTGTAACTGCTCACAGATCAGTAAGTGCTGTTATCGGCGGTGAAACCGAAATATTCGGGCTTTCAAAAATTGTTTAGGTGATCTTTTGGTTGATTTTGTGATGAATTTTGCAGGTGTGGTCGTTTTGCTTATGGTCAGCCTGATCACCATCGCGTACATGGCTTCAAAATTGCTTAATATGTCGAGTATGGAAGCATTTGCAAAAGTTGAATTATACGAATTATTCATTTCAATTTTAATTCTTTTATTTGCATGGGGTTTCTTTGAAGCGTCCTCGCAGATATCAATTGCAATTGCAGGAGGAGATCCTTTTGAAATTGCAAGAAATTTTCATTCTAGGATTATGCTTGAAGGTGTTTACCCTGCAATCCAATACTGTTATCAAATGATTTTCTTATTCTCAACTTTAAATTCCTTTCAGGTAAGACCAAATGATTCAGTATGGACCTGGGTTTTGAAGGTATGCCCGGGTGCAGATGTTATCGTGGGAGTTTTCAATCTTCTTTCTTATGGTCTTATTGTTGTACTTGCTTCAATGAATGCACACTTGTTTATACTTGGATTTTTAGAAGCAACAATGAAAGATTTTTTCCTCCCCGCGGGAGTTTTATTGAGATTTTTACCGCCTACAAGAAAAGCAGGAGTTTTCATAATTGCAATGGCAATTGCATTTCATTCAATATACCCAGCAGCATATGCATTGCATTTCCAGATTTTGGATGAGATTGCAAAAATAGAAGGTCATGACTATTATGCACCTTTTGATTCAGCGAAAGCAACAGGAATACTTATCTTCTCTTTCGCAACCCCTTTTGCAATAGGTTCTATTATCGGGGGAGCTAGCAAACTTTTAGATCTTGTTCCAGGTGCTATGGGAGTGCAAACTTTTATAGGTTTTATTGCATCAGAAGCATTCCTAAGCATAATTCAGCCAAGTTTGTTTCTTCCAGTAATAAAGGGAATAGCCGAACTATCTCTTGTAACTTTCTTCCTTCCAGCGCTTTCAATGATTTTCTGTATTGCATTTATAAACGGGTTTACAAACTTTATAGAACATAAGATTGGATGATCTTAATGAAGCCGCAGATGAAAATTTTTATTTTATTTTTATTTCTTGTTTCCGTGTTGTTAGCTGCGCAATCAACTCCTTGGGATACAGACTCCGTGCTTCAAAATAGGTACGCAGAAATTGCATCTTTAGTAGCAGTCACTCTTCTTGCAGCAACAGGAATTTTAGTAATTGTCTGGGCGTTTGCAAATATATTGAGCAATGAAGAACTTAAGGCATATGTGAAATCCGAGCTTTTTGAAATAGTTTATTCTGCATTTTTATTTATAATTCTCTTTTCTATGTTTCCGATTTTTAGCGAAGTAGCCGAAAGTGCTGCAGCATCAATATACCCGCCAAATGTACGATTGGAGATTGCTGCACTTTCAAGCCAGCCAGAAACAGGTTATAATTTGCTTCCAAGCCATTTCAGATATCCAAAATATTTTCTCTCAAAACTTTTCCTTGAATCCGTATCTCTTGGCGAAGATATTTTTGATTCTTATGCATGGACTGGAGTTTTAGGAGAGGTATATATTTCTCTTGATTTATTTTGGGAACAACGAGGATTTATAAATTACAATCCTATTAAGGGGTTTTACCATCTGGGAAATGTTGCAAAACTTCAGCTTTTCAGTTTAAACTCCAAAGTCGGAATAATTGCAAAATTCCAGGAGATTTTTCTTCATGTATTCATAAGCGGATTTTTTGTTCCTTTCCTTGCAGCTGGAACCGTACTTCGTTCTTTTCAGCTTACCAGAAAACTCGGGGGGCTGATGATGGCAATTTCCCTTGCGCTTTATTTTATTTTTCCACTTACATATATTTTTGCGGGTGCTGTTTTTGAGCATTCTGGAGGTTCTATTGGTTCATTTAAAATTGATTCAACTACTGCCGAGAGTTTAATTAATCCTTTAGGTGATGCGATAACTGAGGAAGACCTTTCTCAATTCAGTGATTTAGAAAAATTAGTAAAAACTCCAGGAACAAGTGAAAAAGATCTTCAAAATTATTTCGAAGCAAATGCAAAAGATGATGACACCATCTGTAATTTGGTTTTTGGTGCAGATAAGGGAGATGATAGCGATTTAGAAAAAACTAGCGAAAGCATAGAAAAATGGGCAGGAAATTTCCAAGAAAATGGAATGGATGTAGGATTTATTGATGATGCTTATATTGATAAGGTTGCGAAACTAATATTCTTCTCAATGTCATTTTCATTTTTTGCAATTATGGCAACTGTAGCTTCTATAAGAAGCATTTCTGCTGTTTTAGGGGGAGATCTTGAAATAGCAGGTTTAACACATCTTATCTAGTGATCATATGAAAATAAATGTACTATTAATATTTGCTCTTATAATCTGCATTTCTTTATCCAGTGCATATACTGATGATGAGATAAAACAAAAAACTAAAGATTCTTTGGAAGAGTTTACTTCTTCATTTATGGGTCCGCTCTCTCATTTTGTAACTTATGCAACCAATCCCGACACTTGTTCTGTTTCACAAGATCATACTCTCTGGCTATTTATTCCTTCAATAATTGCAGCGTTTTTAATAATACTAATAAGTGCGCTTGTATATATGACCGGAACAGTGCTCAATTCAGAACAAATATTAAATTTTGCAAAAGAGGAATTTTATCAGAGTGGGATATCAATCTTTCTTGCGTTCATAGTTCTTTCGTTTGTTTTAGGTTCACATGTTGCTGCAATTTCACTTAATCTTTTTGGAATGGAGGCAGTTTCTTTTATTGACGCAGCAATGCTTGTAAGTATTTTTATAACAAATAAAATAGCAACAAGTTTAGGTTCAATGATGTTCTTCAATGGAATACTTACATTTTTTGCAACCTCATCATTATCCATAGGTTCTTTCCATTCTTCAATTCATTTTTCACCAGGTCTTGCTCTTAAACCTTTGACAGATGTAGTAACTTTAATAGTACAGTTTCTTGCAGTTTCTCTTTCTGAATGGATGTTTCATGTATTCTCATTATGTTTAATAAAAAAATGGGCAATTTCTGTATTTCTTCCATTTGGAATATTACTTAGAGCAATTCCTCAGACAAGAGATGGGGGGAGTGCATTGATCGCACTTATGCTTGTTCTTTATATCATCTATCCAATAACATTTTTAGGAATGGGTGCAATATTCAGTGCAATGCACGGAGATTTTGATACTACTGGTATTATCGTAGGATTATTAAGTAAATTTGGAGCAGGAAGTTCAATAGTATTAATTACATTATTATTAGTTTCAAAAAGTTTACTTATACCCCTGCTTATTGTTGCAATGATTGATGCAGTATTCATATTCCTAAAAGAAGCCATATTCTTATTTTTTATAATGAGTTTGATGCTTCCTTTCTTTAGTATAATGATAACGCTGACTGCAGTAAAAGAAATTTCAAAGACATTTTTCGGTGTAGATATAAATCTAAGTTCCTTAATAAGAGTGATATAGAATGGTTGGAATTCCTTGTGTAGACCTTTCTTCAAATATCGATGTTTTGGACTTAGAAGTAGCAAATCACATGTGCAGCAATGCTGCTTTCGAATGGCAGTCTCTTATTGCAGCAGCACTTTTTGCCTCAGTAATGGTTTTGGTTTTTTTCTATCTTTTTGCTATTTTATTTAGAAATGATAAGGTAATCGCCTGGGTGAAAATGGAAATATATGAATTAATCTCCACTGCACTTATTGTTCTTGCTTTAGTAATTATAATACAGGGATTGTGTTCGTTTAATGTTGGTTGGATTCTTAGTAATTTCCAAGCAGAGCAGATTTCTTCTCAATTTTCATCTTCAACAAACATATATACTGTATCCTCAACCTATTTCCATTCTGTAGGGGATCGATTGGAAAAATGGATGTGTTTGGGAATGATTGGTGGAGTTGTTGCAGATTTAGGTTCTGCAAATTTTAATGTTCATCCAATGGGTCAGGGTTTTGCAACTTCTCCAATGTCTGGTTTTTTTGCTCCATTGAAACTTCTTGTAAATAATGCAATGATTGCAATGACCATAACTTTTGTAATAAATGAGGCAATGCTTGCAATTATGAAATATTCTCTTATTGCATTCCCTAAATATTTTCTTCCATTAGGAATCTTCTTCCGTGCATTTGAACCTACAAGAAGATTTGGCGGAACAATTATTGCACTTTCAATTTCTATGCTCGTAATCTACCCCATAATAATTACGCTTTCATTTTATGTGAGCGAGGTCGGGGTAGGAGGTTGGTTCTCATTTAGCCAATTATTTTTATTAAACATGTCTGGAGTTATAACTTCTGCTTCTGACATATTCAGTGCAATTGGAAAATTTTTTATAAGTTTAGTAACTTTAGGTGTTTCTGGAGTTCTTGGTTCACCAATTGATTTAATAGTTGCTCTAGCAAAGACAGTGTTAACTGTCTTCGGAGAATTTTTCGGATTCATATTTTTTGGTATTGGAGGAATAGTGATGTGGTGGGCTGCACTTGTAGGTTTTATTTTGCCAGCATTTAATACTATAATTTTAGTTTATAGCATGAGGTCTCTTGGAAAAACTTTAGGAGAACCTATAGATATAACTTCTCTTACAAGGGTGATTTGATTGGCGGATATTGTGTATGCACTTGAATCAGATTGGAAAGCTCTTTCCCTATTGGTAGCATTTATGTCCGTATTATTTTCAATTTCCCTGATAATGATCTCAAGGCTTTTTGCAAACCCTAAACTTGAACAATCTGCAAAATCAGAATTAATTTTTGCAGCATCTACTGTTATTTTGGTAATGTTTGTAATTACTATAGTACCTTTTGCAGAGCAGCTTTCACTTACTTTTTTACAGGAATTATACTCAACTCATCTTGTTGAAGGAACTCTTGATCCAAATATGACAGTTATTGATGTTGTTATTATATATCTAAATAACCTTTCAGTTTGCGCAGTAAGAGTTCTTAATATTTTATTTGCAATTGATATTCCTGTTCAGGCTGTTTTAAGTATTGTTATGGAAGTTGTTATGTCTGAACTTGCTTCAGGGTTCTTTATGAATTTCTTCTCAGAAAGAATAACCAATACAACCGAAGTGTTGATCTTCTATCTTGTAATATATTATGTAATCTATTACATATTATTGTTCATAAAATATTTTGGAATGATGTTCTTTACTTTAGGAGTTTTGCTAAGAGCTTTTCCTCCTACAAGAGGTGCAGGAGCATTCATAATGGCTCTTTGCATAGGTCTTTACTTTATTTTTCCAATGAGTTATATCCTTATTGGAATAATCATGCTTGATTCAGGAGGACCAATCATTTGTGATATAACAGAAATCCCATTAGTTAAAGAGTGTACTGATGTTAATGGTAAAATAACATGCAATACTGCAGGTTCTTTGAGTGCAAGCAATTTATTTGAAAAATCATTATACGTAAAATCTGCTTCCAACTGGTTTATGTCCTTTCTTAACTGGTTGGGCACATTCATGAACAATTTTATAATGATGATGTGTTTTGTTCCTTTCTTAGCGCTCACTTTAACTTTGAGTTTTATTCTATCAACAAGCAGTCTTTTTGGCGCAACCATACCTGAAGTTGGAAGGGGTTTGGTAAAATTAATATAGAGCTACCACGGGACATTTTTTAGTCCAAGTTTGTTTGCTGCATAATTCGATAACACGTGAGATAAATAAGTTATTACAAAAAGAAATACTATCGAACTAATAGAATAGAATATAATTGGTGAAAAAGGATAGGCAAAAATCATTGCTATAATTAAGAAAGAAAGCTGATCCATAAGAAAAGGTTTTCCAGGACCAACATTCATTCTTCTTTTTATAAAACTCCCTAACAAATCTCCAAACATTGTTCCAAATGCCAACGTAACTCCACTAAAGAATTGCATTTTTTCGTTTCCAAAAAATTCCAAAGGAAAATATATCGAAAGAATTGCTGAAATTATTATACCTGCGCATACTCCTCCTACAAATCCCTGAATTGTTTTTCCATCACCAAATACTCTTCTTCCATCAAAGAATTTTTTCCCCAAATCGACTTTTGTTCCACCACCAACTAATACAGGAACTGCATTTGCAAAATAAGCCGGAAGTATAAATATTATTATTTCAAAAAAAGGAATCATGTTATCTCTATTATATATAAAACATTTATATATTCTTTCATCTTTACTTCACTCATGAAAAAGTCATTCTCAAAAATTCAAAGACCAATAAATCAAGGAGATTCCCCATTAAAATTATTTTTTTTACTTGTTGTATCTGGATTTGTGCTTCTTTTTCTATTTTATCTAATGACTATTTTTCTTTTTCCTTCATTTTTCGGCAAATGTGTAGCAGTGGTTGAGATAAGCGGTCCTTTAATGGTAGAAAGCGTTCCAAGCACACTTTTCTCAAGTTCCATTGCTGGTTCAGAGGAAATTTCAGAAAAAATTTCTTCTATTTCAGAAAGACCTGATATAGGTGCAGTTGTTTTTGTAGTAAACTCTCCAGGTGGTTCTGTTGTTGCCTCTAGAGAAATATACCAATCTATCGATTCTTTAGAAATTCCTAAAGTTGCATATTTTAAAGAGGTTGCTGCTTCAGGAGGATACTATATAGCAACTCCGGCAGATTATATTATTTCTGAACCATATGCAATTACCGGAAGTATAGGAGTTATTTCTCAAGGAATTGAATACAGTACTCTTCTTGAAAATCTTGGAATAAATTCCACTACTCTAAAAACAGGCGAACATAAGGATATAGGGAGTGAAATGAAACCCATGGAGGAAGAAGAAAAACAGATAATGCAGGAGATTTTGGACATTGTTTTTGAAGATTTTAAATCAGTTATACTTGAAAATAGGAAAAATAAATTAGATCTTTCTCTTTTCGAACAAGCTTTGGATGGAAGAATAATGCTCGGAACACAGGCAAAACAGGTAGGGCTTGTTGATGATTTGGGGACAAAACAGGATGCAATTAACAAGGCGTCAGAGCTTGCAGGTTTAGGAGAAAATCCAAGAACCTGCTCAATAACCATAAATTCAGGAGAACAAGGACTTTTTGACATGGTCTCATTTTTCAGGAATTTATTTTTATCAGCAGAGAGCTACGGTCTTCAATATTCTATAAAATAAGGTTTATTGATGTCTTCATTAAATAAATTAATAATTATTTTTTTATTTTGTTTAGTAGTTATATCAATATTATATTTATCTTTTTCAATTTCTGTTCCAAAATATTCCGAGAACTCACCCTCAAAAGAACCTCCAATAAAAGAACCTATTTGTGTATACGGGGAAAAAAAAGAATGTGTCTCTGATGAATGTTCTGGGTTTTCTTACTGCAAAGGAGAGTACTGGAGCGATTGTGTGATTTCAAAAATCTGCACCCCCGGCTCAAAAATAAAATGTCAAATAGGTTGTGATATTGGTTTCAATATATGCAATAGTTGCGGAACCGGTTATTCAAATTGTGTTTTAGAATAATAATACTCATTTATTTTTTCCTTTCGGAAAAATAGCAATCTTTCCCTAGGCAAGGGGGAAAGCCCCCTCGCCTAAGGGTTCACCTACTCCCCCATATAATTTCCTTTGGTCGTTCAAGTCTTACAATTTTTCCTTTCGCAAAAATAGCAATCTAACCGAACCGCGGAGGGGGAAACCCCCTCCCCAGTTTGAGGTTCCTCCTGACCCTCCCCCAAAACTCCTTCCAGTCATTCAAGTCTTGCATTTTTTGCATTTATCTATTATCGCAAAAATAGCAATCTGATTGAACAAGTTCAATTCTTGCAATTTTTACTAATCGCAAAAATAGCAATCTTTTTAAACATTTTAAACTAAGCTAACTCAATGAGAAATAAAAAAGCCTTTGTTTTTTCTATAGATGCATTTGTGGCTTTCAGCCTTGCGCTTCTTGCATTATATTCTTTAGTGTTCTTTTCTGCTATTCCTTATAACTATTATCCCTCAATGATGCAGGCACACACTCTTGCAAAAGATACATTATACACACTTTCAACTACTCCTTCACCTAATCCAGATTCAGAAGAACAATCAGCGTTAGGATATCTTGTATTGATTCCCAATAAAGATGATGCAAAAGAATATTTGGATACTCTTATCCCAAAGGAATTTGGCTATGTTTTGGAAGCAGAAGAATCTGATGGAAGCTGGACCGTGATCGCAGATACCTATCTTACCAAATCTTATTATAAGAAAATAAAAACCGTTTCATACACCCTTCTTCTTGATTTCAAACAAGTTCCGGATCAAGAAAATCCTTATGGTTATAATACCTGCGACGGATTAGGAAAACCTTGTCCAACTGAAAGTACTTATGAACCTGGAGAATTTGAAATCATTCTTGTGAGGTTAATTATCTATGTCTAAAAACAATAAAGGATTCTTTTTTGTTGTTGCCTCTCTTATACTTTTAGTTTACATACTTACAAATCTTGCTTTCTGGAGTGAAACGATTGCAATTCAAGAACAAAGGTATTCAGAAAATTTTAAAATCTCTAATCTAGATTATGCAGCAAATCAAATAACTGAGGATAATATAATCGAATTTTCAAAAATATCCGTTGATTATGCACTTTATAAATTAAGTAATCATTCAATAGAAAATCCTGTTAAGGAAGGAACAGATTGGGAATATGAAAATATAAACTATTCAATAATGGGACTTATGCTTAATGGTAGTGCAGATGGAAACTATTTCTCAACCAATACAGATTTAACCTATACTGAGGATGAACTTTCTTCCTATACTTTTTCAGGATTCTTCAGCGCGTTAAATAATTCTTTTTCAAAAGTAAATCTTGAATTGAAAGATCCAAAAATAGATAATTTCTATTTTAACCAATCCTCAATAAATACAGTTAATGTTTCATTTTCCCTCTATTTACTCGTGGTTGATCTTGAAGGACAAAAAGCATCAATAGAAAGGTCTATGGATATTTCCTTTAATTTTTCAATTGAAGGATTGAATGATCCCTCAATAACCCGGGAGATGCATAAGTTAGAATTCGGAAATCAAGAAGTTGAAAAACAAATATTTTTATATGATCCTGATCCAAATTTTGATATAAAATCTCATCTTGAAATACAACATAAAGGGAGTGGAGAGGGGCACGGGTGGTTTTATGGCCCTGTTTTTGATGCAAGCGCAGGTGGAGATCCACCATCAGAAGAATTGAGATATTTATATGCAATCTATGGAACTGAAGATGAAATATCAAATTCTGAAAATTATGAAGGTTATGGTGCATATCTTGTAAATACAGATAAGGATCTTGAGGATCTCTACTTAAACTCTGTTAATTCCAAACCAATCTTTCTTAGAGATGGTTCAGTTTCTCTATCTACATGCGATAAATACGGGATTAATGAAAAATGTGTTCTTTTTGTTTCTGAATACGATGTTGCTTCTGTTCCAAATGGTGCAACTCCAGATGCTGAATACTATGATATTGAAAATTTCAGGGATTTCTTAGTCTGTGGCTACTATTTTCATAATGAAGAAGGCCCTTCTTTTTTCCAGAAACTTCTGGAAGACTCCTATTCTAGAAAAGATACAGAATATGGACTTGCAACTTTCTTGGTTTGGGAAGATATTGAAGAGGGAGTATCAACATCAGATTTAAGCAGGCTTGATTTAGAATTTTTCCAAGAGATTTCAAATGGAATAATCTTACGGGGAGCTCCGGGATGCAAATCCCAGCAGATGTGCTCATTAACCCCTGATATGTATGTTGGTCAATTTAAACTTTCAAGAGAATCAATAGAAAATTATCTTACTTATAGCGATTTTAATAATGTTCATTTCCACTGCAATAACTGGGCTGAGTGTTGGGGGGATTATACTCCATGAACACTTTAAATTGTTCCAAAAAAGATTTCAAATCTAGCCTTTTTTCTTCGAAAAAAGGCCAAGCATCAATAGAAATGTTCACCACTGTAGGAATATTTATGGCATTCTTATTGCCTATGATCTTACTTTTATTTACTGTTTCCAATCAGAATTTTGAAGAAGTTTCAAAATCACAAGCAGATGTTGTTGCAAAGAAAATTGCACATTCAATAAACACAGTGTATCTAGGAGGAGAAGATTCAACAAAAACCGTTTTAATATATCTCCCAAGCAACA
>JAQTSF010000102.1 GCA_028711485.1 Candidatus Iainarchaeum sp. | reverse complement strand
ATTGGTATTTGATTCCACAATAATCTTATTAATCATTAAACTCTCTTATTTTCTAAAGAGAAGAAAGTTTATCAAAAGGTTTATATATAACCATAATTAAGGTTATAATAACCATTATAGAGGTTACGATGAAATTAATAACTTTTTTGAAGGAAAATGAAAATACAAGGAAAATCTTTGGACAGAGAGAACTGAAAATAATTGAAAAGCAAGTAAATGGGATTAATCTTACCCAATCTGAAAAAAATAGATTGTCAAGGGACATAAGAAAAAAATTTCGGTTTATCCGTGAGATAGCTAAATTTGAAAATGAGTTTAATCTTAAAAAATCAGAAGATATTAAAAAAATCATTCAAGAAACAAAAGAAATAATCTTAGAAGATAATCTTAAAGATAAGATTGTTAAAATATTCTTGTTTGGTTCTGTAATAGATAACAAATTGACTTTTAATTCAGATATTGACTTGGCGGTAATGTTTGATGAAATAGAAATAAAAGATGCAGGAAAATTTAGAATTCGTATTTTGGGCAGAGTTAATAAAAAAGCAGATGTGCAAGTTTATAATATACTACCTAAAAAAATAAAAAACGAAATAGGTAAGAAAGGAAGGATAATTTATGAAAAGAATTAAAGATGAACTTGTTTTTGAAGTGATTACAGAGCAATTAGAAAAAGACATACAGGAGTTTTTAGAAATTATTGGAGGAAAGAATGAAAACTAAAACTTTTTTAATCTCGCTGATTTTTTTTGTTCTTCCTTTTATTTCTGCAGATGTAATCTCTTTAAATTCAGGGGGAAGCGAGGAGATTGTTATTAATCCAGATACTTATATTGAGGGGTTTTTTGGATGCGTGTCTTTAACTTGCTCTTATCTAGGTTATACTTGCGGAGATTGGGCAGATGGTTGTGGAAAAACCTTAAATTGCGGAACTTGTGCATCAGGATATACTTGCACTGCAGGAACTTGTGTTGCAATTCCTTCGGGAGGGGGTGGGGGGGGAGGTGACGGAGGCGGAGCTACAACCTCAAATTTAGAAGTTACACCAGAGGAGATTAATTTAAATTTAGCGATAAATACAAACGTGAAGCAGATAATTACTGTTAAGAACAAAGGAACAAGTCCGATCACAATTTCAATTAGCCAAACTGAGTTGCAAGGTATGGTCATATTCAGCGAAAATTCTTTGACCTTGGCTGTGGGAGAGACAAAAACTTTTTATGTGGCTTTTGTGGCATCGGATGAAACAGGGATTTTTACAGGTTATATTAATGTTGGTTCAGTCAGGGTTCCTGTTTCCTTGAATGTGAAAACTAAACTTTTGTTATTCGATTCTAATATTGTAGTTCTCAATCCAGATTACAGAGTTTCGCAGAGTAGTGATTTGCGAACGAGGGTTACACTTCTTCCGATGGGCGACCCAGAAAGATTAGATGTTACCTTAAATTATGTAATTAAAGATTATAACGGCAAAATTTATCTTACTCAAAGCGAAACAGTCCTTGTTGAAAAGCAGATAAATTTCAGAAGAAATTTTGGAACAGGAAGTTTACCTTTAGGTAAATATATAGTCGGTTTGGAACTTGTTTATCCAGGAGGGGTTGCTCCGTCTAGTGCGCATTTCGAAGTTGTCCAGAAAACTGCAGGAGACTTTTTTAGCAGTTTAATTTTCATATTATTAATTGCGATAATTTTGGTTTCAATTTTCATTGTGCTTCTTCTTATTAAAAGGAAAAGAGATAAAGAAAAACAACAACCTGCGAATAGTCAATTTTAAAAAGATTTGTCCGATTTATTGGTATGCTAATTGGTTTGGTAGGTAAACCTTCTGTCGGAAAAAGCACGTTCTTTAAAGCTGCGACTTTGGCAGAGGTAGAAATAGCGTCTTATCCTTTCACGACCATAAAACCAAATACAGGAGTGGGTTATGTTAAAGTTGATTGCATAGATAAGGAATTTAATACGCAGTGCAATCCAAATCATGGTTTTTGCATTAATCACAAAAGATTTGTTCCAATAGAGTTGATGGATGTAGCGGGTTTAGTTCCTGGTGCCTCTGAAGGAAAGGGGTTGGGAAACCAATTTTTAGATGATTTGAGAAAAGCAGATGTTTTTATTCATATTGTTGATGCCTCGGGGCAGACAGACGCCGAAGGAAAATCTACAGAAAATTACGACCCTGCAAATGATATTCTTTTTTTGGAAGACGAATTAAATAAATGGTATTACAATATTTTTCTGAAGGTTTGGAGGGGATTTGCGAAGAAAACAGAGATGGAACACAGGAAATTTTCTGAAGCAGTTGCGCAACAATTTTCAGGGTTAAAAGTTAGGGAGGAACAAGTTAAGTCTGTTTTAAGAAAATTGAATCTTCCTGAAAGAGCAAGTAGTTGGACCGAAGAACAGATTCAAAAATTTGCTTCTGAATTAAGGAAAGAGAGTAAGCAGATGATTCTTGCTATAAATAAAATTGATACTGAAAAAGGTAAAGAAAATTATAAAAATTTAAAAGAAAGATTTCCTAATTTGATTATGGTTCCGTGTTCTGCGGATTCTGAACTGGCTTTGAGAGAAGCGGCGAAATTAAATTTAATAGATTATATTCCTGGTGAGGAAAATTTTGAGATTAAGAGGGAGCTAATTCCTCGACAGAAAGAGGCTTTGGAAAAAATAAAGACGAATGTTTTAGAAGTTTATGGAAATACTGGTGTTCAGCAAATTTTAAATTTTGCTATTTTTGATTTGTTAAAATACATTGCAATTTTTCCTGCAGGCGCAAATAAATTAAGCGATAGTAAGGGTAATGTTCTTCCCGATTGTTTTCTTCTTCCTCAAGGAAGTACTGCTTTGGATTTTGCTTATTTTTTACACACAGATTTTGGGGAGAATTTTATTAAAGCGATTGATGCGCGGACGAAAAAGATTCTCGGTAAAGATTATGTCCTGAAACATCGCGATGCTCTTGAAATCGTGACAAGATAATTTTATAATTCAACATTTCTTCTTTAAATTATGAAAAAAAGTGTGATAAAACTTTCTGAAAAAATTATTAAGTTTTTAAAACCATAC
>JAQTSF010000101.1 GCA_028711485.1 Candidatus Iainarchaeum sp. | reverse complement strand
AGGGATAATAGCTTTCCCATTCATACGAGCTGAAACCGAAAAAGCAAATAAGGACGGAACTGAAACCGCAATCAATGCAGTTCTAAAGCGTGTTCGCCTTCCCCTTCTTGCTCTTGGCGCAACAATAGCGCTATTGTCTGAAAATGGAATTGCAATCGCACTTGGAATACAAGCTACATTTGCAGGGATCTATGCATATATGGTAAGTACTTCGAACGGAATGCTTGAAAAAACAAAAGAATGGGTAAAAAACCTGTTTAAAAAACCAGTTGAGGTGCCTGCATTATCCGCCATTCCAATAAAGTATAATTTGCATGGAGAGCAAGCACTAGATTTTAAGTCTGAACTTCCTCCAAATCATTAGATATTAAAATATTTTTCAAATTCCTGAGGAGTAACACTATTTTCTATTGAAGTAATCTCCTCTAATTTCATATCCATATATGCAGAAAGCATTTCAGAAGGAAGAATCCCTTTAAGGAATTTATCATCGCTTTGCAAGGCTTCCAATGCCTCCATAAGGCTTCCAGGAAGAGTTTTTATCTTATTTTCCTTCCTTTCTTTAGCATTCATGTTTTCTATATTACCATCAACTGGTTTTCCAGGATCGATTTTATTTTTTATTCCATCTAAACCTGCTGCTATAATCACAGAATATGCTAAGTACGGATTCATAGAAGGATCTCCCGAAACCATAGAAATCTTCTTTTCAAAATCTCTATTTTCATATATATGCGGAACATAAATCATAGAGCCATTTGAATATTTACTCCACGCTACATAATATCTGTCCATTCTTAATCTCTTATAAGAATTTACAGTTGGATTTGCAAATGCACATATCGCATGAGCATGTTCAAGTATTCCTCCAATATAATACATACCATTTTGACTTAATTGAGTATATTTGTCTGTTGCATCATAGAATACATTTCTGTCTTTCTTCCAGACATTTTGCCCTATAATCATAGAACTTCCTTTCTCAGTTGATAATGGCAGTGGCATAAAAGTTGCAACAGAATTTGTAAGGAATGAAGCGTTTCTTGAAACATATTTTAAAGTTGAAAATGCATCAGCACTTTCTTTTAGTACACTTGGTCCTACTGCAATCTTCTGCTGGCAGCTTCCTCCTTTTCCATGACTATGGTATTTTACCGGACAATTGAAAGTTCCTGAAAGTGTTTCTGCAATCTGCATTCTTATAGGGGGAGAAGTATCAAATGGCTGATTCATATACAACCCTTTTGGATTTGTAAATGGTGAAGGATTCCATATTCCTTCCCTTGATTCTACAACATAACTTGCGCTGTTTCCTCGGATATTCTTATCTACAACCACATTATCAAATATATAAAATTCAACTTCTGCACTTATTCTTGCAGAGGTTATTCCTGCTGCTTTTAGATTTGTTTCCATATGTTCTGTAATATGCCTTGGATCTCCTAAGTACCTTTCATCAGAAGCAGCAATATTAACTGTTGCCATGACTCTTGCCAGGCTGTTTTCCCAGGGCACTCTTGCAAATGTTTTTGCATCTGGTTTTAGTATTAATTCTTTTTCTCCATATTCGCTATAAACTTCGCTTACATTTGGCCCATCTATCCCTTTCTCAAAAGATTCCTCGCTTATACTATTTCCCGGGACCGTATATCTGTGCATATTTCCGTAAAGGTCGATAAATTGAACATCTACCCATTTTATATCATTAGACCCTATAAATTTCACAACATTTGCAGGCGTTGTCATAAACACACCGAGCTATAATCAACGATTAACAATATATATCTTTGCACATATTATTCTCTTGGTGGGACTGTGAAGATGATTATAGAGGAAGCTCCTTTTTTAAAATCAGCAATTGATTCAATAGTAAGTCTTGTTGAAGAGGGTGTTTTTGAAATTACAGAAGAGGGCATAAAATTCAAGGCAATGGACCCTTCTCAAATATCAATGATTTCTTTTTCAATGGAAAAAAAATCCTTTGAGAGTTTTGAAATTGATGAAAACCGAGCAATTGGATTGGATATTACACAGTTTTCAAATGTTCTTTCAAGAGGAAAAAAAGGAGAAAAAGCAGAGCTTTCGCTTGAAGACGGGCGTATGGTAATAAAATTTTTAGGAGATAAAAAATCCAAAACCTTCAAAATTCCTCTTCTCGAACTTTCTTCCGGAATGCAGAAAGAACCACCAATAACTTATACTAATCATGTGAAAATAAATGCAGATGCATTCAAGGAAAGTCTGAAGGATGCAAAATTGATAAGTTCCCATGTTAAACTATCCATAAATCCAGATGATTTTATTGTTGAGGTTAAAGGAGAGAGCGGACATCTTAAGGATGAATTCCATAAGGACAGTGCAGAAGTTATTGAAATTAAAACTTCTTCAAAAGAAGGTGCACGTGCAACATTTCCATTGCAATATCTTGAGGATATAGTCAAGGCTTCTCTTTCATCAACTGAAATAACAATATTCTTAGAAACTGATAAACCTCTTAAAATTTCATATGAATTAAGCGGTGCAAAAATAGTTTATTATTTAGCCCCAAGAATAGAGAATGATTAGAAAAAAATATTGGGGATGCGAAATGCAAAATAAAATTTCCAAACTCGAAAGCAAAATCGAAAAAATAGAACAGAGAAATAAGAGCGTTGAATTAGACAAATCTTGGGAAACCAGTTATTCCAGAAAAATAATTATTCTTATCTTAACTTATATCGCAATCGGAATCTATATGCATGCAGTTGAACTTCCTGATCCCTGGCTTAATGCAATAGTTCCTTCTTTTGCATTTATGCTATCCACATTAACCCTGCCATTTTTCAAAAATTTATGGGGGAAGTATTTTTACAGAAAATAAGAATAAAACTCAATTCTTTATTAATTTTTTGCTTCTAAATTAAGTATGGTTCAAAAGGAAAAAATAGATGATATTCTAAATTCATATAAAGGCAAATTCAAAATTGCTACAATTTGTTCTCATTCTTCATTACAGATTTTCCACGGAGCTAAACAAGAAGGAATTAAAACAATCGGCATTGTAAAAGAGAAAAACAAATCTTTTTATGAGA
>JAQTSF010000100.1 GCA_028711485.1 Candidatus Iainarchaeum sp. | reverse complement strand
TATATGTTTCAAATCATTTGGATTAGTTACTCTTAGTATAATATGCGTATTACACTGGGATAGTGCAGTGGTGCTCAAATTTACCGGCCTTTGGGAAATCAAACATAAACAGGCTCCGAATTTTCTTCCCTCCCTTGCTATTTTTTCAATTACAGGTTTTGAAATATTGGAATATTTATCTATTTTTTCTGTTGCAAAATTATGTGCTTCTTCAACAAGCAGTAAAAATGGCGGAATTCTCCCTTTTTTTCTCAAACTGAATAATTTTTTTCCTATATATGCAGCAATCATCCTTTTCTTTTTCATATTGTCTATATCGCTTAAATCCAGTACCAGCATATTACCTGGTTTTAAATCGTTTATCACTTTTGGATTATCTCTTTTTCCTACCAATCTGTAATTTTTTAATTCATAAACTGCCCTTCTTATTGGTTCTTTTATAGTATCTTTTGCTTTGTGCTCATTCAATCTTTGAATAAAATCATCTAACAAGTATTCTTTTCTCTCAGTCTTCTCTTCTTTTTTCATTTCCGAGAATATTCCTGTAATTATAGATTTTCCAACATAACTTAATTCAGGAAACCATTCAAAAAGCAATGAAGCAGATAAACTTCTAAATTTTATTTTTATATTTTTTCCTTCCACTACTTTCACTCTATTGGAATATTCTCTATCTTTTGAAAATCCGGCATACTCTCCGTGTATATCTATAACTACCACTGCTATTCTTCCCTGTTCTTTTTTTCTGTCCATTAATTCCTCAAGCATTACTGCAGCTAGATGAGATTTTCCGGCTCCGCTCATTGCAAGTATTGCCAGATGTTTTTGGAATAGTTTATGCATTTTTATTTTAACTTCCAGTTCATGATGTTTTAATTTTCCTAAAAATATTCCATTATCTTCAAATCCTAAAAATTCTTTGAGCATTTTTTCATCTGCTCTTAGAACTCCTGAACCGGGGTAAGGAGGAAGAGAGGTTCTTGAAAATTTTCCGTTTTTAAATACTCCCAAAACCTTTGTGCTTGCGATTAAATATTCCCAGTCATCAGATGGAAAATGGTCTTTAAAAGAACCGCTTTTTTCATATTCTGCTACGCTTTCAGCCCTTTCAAAATACCTGTTTGCCCTTACCAATTCATTAACATAACCAAAAATAATTCCTTCTTCATTTTCTGTCTGAATATACTGGCCTTTTTTTATTTTATCCTTGCTTTTTGGATTTATTACAAATGAAAATTCAGAAGTAGAGGGACTTCCTTCCAATGCGATTACCACTCCCTCGTTTATTTTATCCATACTATCTATTTAATCAATTCAATTATAAAATATTTCTGGAGAGTTTAACTTATGGATGTGGGGAAGGCAGAAGATATACAGCTCAGGATTGATGGAATTTTATCTGTTCTGGGAAATGAATTCGATCATGTAATAAATGCAAGAATAATCAGTATGAGGAGTAAAAATTCCAAAGCCAGAGCATACGCAAGAATTTGGTCTCTTCCAAAAATATGGAGGGTTGCTCTTGAGATAAATCCTTTTTATGTTATTGAAGTTCTTTCCGAGAATTTTGATAATCTTTCTGAAGATAAGAAAATAAAGGTGTTAATACACGAGCTTTTGCACATTCCAAAAGGTTTTTCCGGAGGATTGGTTCCTCATAATTCCAGGGGAATAAAAATAAATTCCAAAACAGTAGACAAAGTTTATGAGATTTATAAAAATAGAATTAAATAAAATTCATCTATTATCTACATTTATTTTAGTTCAATAACTCCCATTGCATTAAGATGCATATCTGTTTCTAGTACCTCTGAAAAAGGTACTGTTCTAATACACCCACAATTTGTTCTATGAAAAGCCAATGACATTTCTACAAATTCTTTTGTATTTATAACTGATTCATAATTTAATGCAACAAGTCTTAATCGTGCTCTTATTTCATCTACTGTTAAAACCTCTTTTTTACTTCTTAATTGTAAATCTAAAGGTACTCTTTCTTTTACCGGATCTTCTGCATCCAAACCAGGTTGACAGTATGCAAGTGGTTCTAATATTCCGAATCCGTTTCTTTCCCAAAATCTGTTTCTTTTTAATATTCCTTCCCATCTTTTTGGAGTCACTCTACCATTAAGAACTATCCCTTGATTTGTTTGTAAATATGCTTTTGGAACATCTTGACTGTGAACTGCATTTTCTACTAATCTTGGAACCATTTCTGTTTCTAATACAAATTCCCCCCCTATCTGAAAAATTTGGTCCAACATAAACGTTCCGATTCCTCTACTTTTGTTGTCATCCAAAACTCCCATATATTCTATGAGACTTATAGATTGTGTTCCTGCTCTAAATGTTGAAAAAATAGCCATTCCTAAAATTTCATCGTTTTCTTCATAAGCGACAACAAAGGTTTCTTTATCTTTCCTTGTTACATGCAATACTCTCTCTGTTATCTGTCTTCTCGATAATTGTTCATCCTTTGGAAATTCTCGTTTCATTATTCTTTCTAATCTATCAAGGTATCTAGGTAACTCTGGTTTGCATACTCTTATTACTCTTGGGTGGATTTTTGTTTTATACATACTAATATACTTATTATAACTAAGTTATTTAAATATATCTTTTAATCACTTTTATTTAACTTATTAAAATAAGCTCGTTTGATTTATTTTTAAATAGAATATTCCTTTCTTTTCAACAATTGCAAACAATAATTCTTTTCTCATTTTTTTACTTTGAACTATGAGATCAAATATCTCTTCTTTTTTTGGAAAATTTTTATCTACAATTTTCATCAAATATTTGGTTCTATCCTCTCCAGGCCTGAATCCTCTTTGATAAATCCTTACAAGTTCAGAATCCTTGCTGAATCTGCAAATTATCCCATGTTCCCGTAGTTCTTTAAACACTTTATAAGTACTTTCTCTTCCAGTAAATTTTAAAGAAGTTTTCAAATATCCCTTTTCTTCGCAATATCTTTTCTCATATTCATTTAATATAAATTTATTATTTTCAATTGTTCCAAAACCCAATTCTTCCAATCTTTCTCTTTCTTTTTCATTAGTCATTCCATCCCTCTTTAAAATCGTTTTC
>JAQTSF010000099.1 GCA_028711485.1 Candidatus Iainarchaeum sp. | reverse complement strand
CACTTGGTAATCTTTTTAGAATTAAAGCCATTTGGATGCAAAGGTTCGAACCCCTTCCCCTGCACTATAACTTTTTAACTTATTACAAACTTACGTTAAAAATAAAGTTTCCAAAAATTTTACAAAAATTAAAATACTTTGTTTATTATATCTATTTGGTGAAAAAATGGGTTTAAGTAAAAAAGATTTAGGAAGAAAGAAATCCAATTTAAAATCTAAACTAGAGGAACTTGAAAAAAAAGCGAGGATGGATCCTCTTCATAGAAATAAAGCACTTCATTCTGAAATAGAAGAATTAAAGAGAAAATTGGAAAAAGAATAATTAATCTTTATACTTTTTTATTTTAATATTTCTCATATTCTATTAAATCTAATTTTAGGTATAACATCCTGATTCAATATTTTCTAAGGAATATTCTGTACAAGCTGCCGGTTTTTCAAAAATTGCCCCTCTTTCTTCAGCGTTTATTCTATTAACTATATCAAATAGATACTTAAGTACTTTAGTTATACTTACTTCTTTACTATATCTCGTCGAAGAATCCCATGCATATATTGGTTTATATCCATTCGGTCCGTATAATATTTTTCCAAAAATAGCAGTTATCCCTCTATTTACAAGATTATAAAATTCTCTCGGACTTCTTTCCGATAAAACAATATCATTTATTTCAGTTGCATCATGTGAAGTAATATACCCTCTAGTTCCTTCCCACCCATATTCTTGAAAAAGACACCATGCTGCCATTATGCCTAAAGTATTTCCATCTAATTCAGGACCATCTCCTCGAATATATGCTTGTATTCTATCTTCATATTGCCATATAGATTTAACCAATGCCCCTGTTCCATATAATCCAAAGAACGGTGAAAATGTTTCTGTTATTGGATACATTACCACAAAGAATTGATCCATTTGATATCCATCAACTGTTTCAAGTGAAACAACAGGATAGCGACCCATAAGAGGCAACAAACTCTCCATCTCAACCAAAAGCGCAATATGTGAAAACCATGCTCCATGTTCTCTATGTGCTTTTTTTGAATTAGGAAAATAAACCAGATTATCCAACCCATGTCCTACTTCATGTGTAAAAGAAGCAAGCACCCCATACCAGGAAGTGATAGTATCTCTTAAATAAATTGTATTATTTATATAAACATAATACGCCGAAGCATCTCCAAAATATTGCTTAAATTCATCCTCAGTTGAGAACTGTAATCTTACTTCTTCTGGAATATCTCTTCCATAAACATTATACACAGCTACATTAAGTAAATTAAGTATTGCTTCTGGAATTTCAGTGATTGGTTTTGGATTTTCTATACCCTCATCCACTACTCTTTTAATTGCAGTAATATCATCATCACTCAATACTCTTTTTCCATTAGATACGCTTTGAGAACGGTCTGGAGGAAGTGCATATTCCTGTGAGGAATCTTTTACATCCTCTCTTGAATCATTTTCTCCTAGAATATCTGTTCCTTCTCTTATATCTGAAACATCATTAAAATTAAGATTTCCTACTTTTGATTCACAACCTCCAAATATCGCAGATGCGGCAGCAAATGCAGCTAACTTTAAAAGTTGTCTTCTATTCATTCTTGTCTTTATTTGATTCGGAGTTAAAATTATAGGTTTTTTTGTAATAACCCTTCTCATAGTGTATATTTATGGAAGGTTATATTTATTAATTTATAGCAAACTGCATTTGTTTTGCAGTTTGCTGTTAGCAAACCACCCCCTGCAAAACTAGGTTCGCTAGTTGCATTACTTTCGTGGTTTGCTATAACTTTTATTTTTATATTTCTATCTTATAAAAATCAAGATTTATCAATATTAAATCTATTCTTTTTACAATATTCACAAATTCCATAAACATCTAGTTGAAAATGACATATATCCCCTTTTATAGAATTTCTTATCGCACTTATTTCTTCAATATTAAAATGTGAAGTTTTCCCGCATTTTTTGCATATAAAATGAGAATGGTTTCTTTTTCCTATTGAATATAATTTTTTTCCTGCGCAAATATACGAGTGAAGTTCTCCGTCTCCACTTTTTTTCTTTAAGAATCGATATATAGTGGCAATCCCAATTGCGTTATCTTTCTTACGGATAACTCTAAATAAATCATCAGCATTAAAAAAAGAATTCATACTAAGGAGCTCTTTCTCTATAATTTCTTTTTGTTTTGTTTTTCTTGAAGATTTCATATAACTCTTATTGATAATTATTATCAACAATATTTATAAATACCTGTATTAAATATTAAGTATAAGGTGAATTTATGATTTTTTTATATATTTTAGCAGCCGTACTAATTGTAAGCGTAATTTCATTAATAGGAATTGGATTATTAGGATTAAAAGAAAAGAAATTTAGACGAATTACAGGATTTTTGGTAAGTTTTTCTGCCGGAACAATGTTAGGGGGAGCATTTTTGCATCTACTTCCCGAAGCAGTGGAAGTTGAATCTAGTTTAAATCCTTTTTTATTAGTTCTTGGAGGAATAATGTTATTTTTTATAATTGAAAAAATACTTTGCTGGAGACATTGCCATGATGGAGAATGTGAAGTTCATGCAGTTGCACACTTAAATTTAATCGGGGATTTTGTTCATAATTTTATGGATGGAGTTGCAATAGCAGCAGCATTTCTATTAAGCATTCCTACAGGAATTGCAACCACATTCGCAATAGCAGCACACGAGATTCCACAGGAAATTGGAGATTTTGCATTATTAATAAACAGCGGGCTAACAAAGAAGAAAGCAATTTTATATAATTTTATTAGTGCACTGGGAGCATTAGGAGGTGCAATAGCAGTATATTTATTTGCAGCAACTCACGATTCAGTACTATTCTTAATGCCCATTGCAGCCGGCGGTTTTATTTACATGGCTGGAACAGACATCATGCCTCAATTACACAAGGAAAAGAAAGGTTTCGATTCAATACTGCAATTGGGATTATTGTTGGCAGGAATAATACTGATGTGGATAATGAAACTTTACTTTGAAGCTTCATAATCTTTTATCCATTGTCATTGATTAAAAAATAGAAAAATTTTATAATCCAAACAACCAACTATAATAATGAAATTTATTTGGTT
>JAQTSF010000098.1 GCA_028711485.1 Candidatus Iainarchaeum sp. | reverse complement strand
ATAAGTATTGATGAAAAAATTATTTTTTTCATAAGTCCATTCAAATCATAATATTTATAACTATTTGTTTACTTTGATTAGTTTTTTATAATAAATAAATATTATTCCAATAAATCATTTAATTCATTACGATAGCTGTCTACTCCCTCAGAATTATGTTCTGCGATTTCTCCAAAATTTCTAAAAAAATTGTATTTTTCCATATTAGAAAATAGAGCTTGAAATTGAGAACTTGTTGTTTTTAAAAATTCCTCAATTCCTTGTTCTATTGATTTTTTAGCTCTTTTTATAAATCTTTTAAATGCAGTTTCAGAAGCAAGAGAAAATAAAATTCCTGTGAAAAAACCTCGAGGTCCGAATAATGCTGTAAGAAGTGCCGTAGAAGCAACATATACTGAAAGTCTCATATCTGTAAAATCAAAAATTAGATCTAAGCGTATTATGAATTCATTTAGTTTATTATCTATAGAGGAAACTAATCTGTTAAAATTAATTTCGAATTCGTCTATCATTCTTCTGTTCATAGCTATGGTTGGAGTAATTCCTAAAACTCTTCTAGATAAAATATCAGAATTTCTTGCTATAAATAATAATCGGTCTGAATCATCTTGAGCTTCTTTTAATGGACATAATTCTCCGCTTGTTAACAGTTGAACAGTTCTCTTCCTATCATGATCTTCTTCAAAATCAGTTAATTTTCTGGAAAAAAATGCTCTTTCTGAAAACGTTCTTGTTTCTTCCAGTTTTCTTTTTGCTCTTGCTAGTTCGCCCATATTTAAATGTCCTCTTCTGTAAATAGCAGAGAGTCTTGATTGAAAATCGGATTGAACAGAAGTTTTAAATTTTGAGAATCTAAATATTAGATTAGAATGTCTAGCAGTACCAGTAATAGGAGTTCTAAATAAGGGACAATGTTTCATGTTATATAATATGTAATTTAGCGTTTATAAATCTACCTATTAATAAAATATTAAAAATTAGGTTTTTTGTTCCTCCCTAACTTTTCTTATTGCTTTTAATAAGTCCCAAACATCATAGAGAACCATAGAAATGTATAATAAAATTAGTAATATATGAATTATAATAAATTCTCCAATAATAAATTCAAGCAGTTTTGAAGTAAAAATAATAGAAATTCCGATAATTAACATCACAATTCCTGTAATTGCATGCCCCAGCATCCTTTCAGGAAAACTCTTGAAATGTATCTTTTCATAGGTAAATGCAAAATTTCCAAAACAGGCAACCACTGCTAAAATTGAGATTGCAACTAAACTATCCCCTGCTAATGGAGTATCTTCACTAAGAGTGGTATTATTTACCAAATATTCATTTATAGGATTCATTAATGAAATCAAAAGGATGATTAAAAATATATTTTTAATTATATTTTCACTAAGAATCTTTTTAAGATATATTTCCATATTCTTGTGAACAACAAAAGATTATTTATTTCTTTTGATAAAATATTAAAAAATAATAGTTTCCTCTCTTTCAGGACCAAAGGAAAGCATACTGATTTTTGTTTTGGTTTCTTTTTCTATGAATTTTAAATAATCATTCATTTCTTTTGGAAGTTTTTTACTTTCTTTTATTTTTTCCCAGTCTTCTTTTGATAAATTTCCCCAGCCCTTAAAAGTTTTATAAACTGGAGTTACTTTTTCCAATCCGCTTGATATGAATCGGTCTATCTGCTTGCCATCAATTTCATAATGAGTGCATACTTTTATTTCTTCAAAACCATCCAAAACATCTATTTTGGTTATAACTAATTCTGTTGCTCCATTTAGCATACAAGTATATTTCAAAACTACTAAATCCAGCCATCCGCATCTTCTTGGTCTTCCAGTTGTTGTTCCGAATTCATTTCCTTTTTCTCTTAAAAGTTCACCTTCTTTGTTATTTAGTTCTGTTGGAAATGGACCAGTACCTACTCTTGTAGTATATGCTTTGGTTATCCCGATTATTCTGTTTATTTTTGTTGGAGGAATCCCAGCACCAGTGCATGCTGCCCCGGATATTACATTTGAAGAAGTTACATAGGGAAATGTTCCATGATCGATATCCAACAAAGAACCTTGAGCGCCCTCTAAAAGAACATTTTTTCCTGAATTTATTGCTTCATTAATTAAGTATGAAGTATTTTTTATTTTACTTTCAATTTTTTTTCTAAAATCAATTAAATTGTTGAAAATTTCTTTTGTATTGAATTGGGAAGATTTCTCATAAATCCCAATTGTTTTTTCTTTTAATTTTGAAATAATTTCTAATTGTTCTTTTAATTTATTTTCATCAAATAAATCAACAATTCTAATTGCAGTGTTTCTTGAGCATTTATCAGAATATGACGGTCCTATCCCTCTTTTTGTTGTTCCGATTGAAGCAGCAACAGAAACTCCATCCAATTCTTTATGCCATGGAAGAATAATATGCGCACGATCGCTTATAAAAAGATTTTTCAATGAATATCCTGCTTGTTCTATTTCTTTTATTTCCTTAAGCAAAACTTCTGGATCAATTACGACTCCATTGCCAATTATTTTATTTTTTTCAGGGTAGAATATTCCTGAGGGAATTAAATGCAAACCGAATTTTTTATCCCCTACTTTAATTGTATGTCCTGCATTATTTCCTCCATTAAATCTTATAATATAATCATATTTTTCAGCAATTAAATCAATAATTTTTCCCTTGCCTTCATCTCCCCACTGCATACCAACTAAAATAGATGTTACCATAAAATTACCTCTTAACTAAACTAAATTAATCCACTCCAGAATAAAATAAGTAGTACAATACATTTTTATTGTTTATCTACATTGTTATAATCATGAAAACCTCTCCTGTGAAAAAAACAGGCGCGCTTCCGCGAAGCCACAATTTGTTTTTAGGATTGGAACATTCTCATTTTGATGAAAAAGGAAGTTTAAATGAAAAAGGAATTGGGAAACTTGTTGATCTAATAAGAAATAGAAAATCAGAATTATATAATTCCTTTGGAAAAGAAGGAACAGAATTATTCTTTGATTACTATCCAAAAAATAAGAAAAATTATTCTTTTGTAACTTATTTAGCGAGAGATATAATTATTGCAAATACCATCCTTTTCAATGAAGAATTA
>JAQTSF010000097.1 GCA_028711485.1 Candidatus Iainarchaeum sp. | reverse complement strand
CTCTCGCTAAGTTGATAATCTTCCTTAAGAGGTTTCTTTTTTTTGCTTACTTTTCTTGCCATTTATATTACCCTTTGAATTAAACTAGTTCTTTTGTTTTTATTCCTGATTTTGAAAGAAAGTCAAAACCAATTGAATGAAGTATCATTGCTCTTGCTTCTGGAAGTTTTGTAATCTGAGTTATGAAAGTAGGATGGAGTTGTTTAAATTCTGAATCTAATTGTTGTATGTTATAATTTCCAAAAACAGAAGATTCATGAATAACCCTTTCTGTTCTGGAAGAAGAAAAATTTTTAAGAGCGATTTGATCTCCTCTAAATGCTGCCTCATTGGAAAGAAGTATTTTTTTCCCAAGAAAATTAAAACCTGAGATACATGCTGAAACATGCTGGATGACCATTTTTTTCTGTCCATACCCAAGAAGTCTTAAATCAGAATTAAGCAAATATTCTAGGAAAATAATCATATTGACTAAAAATTCTTCAGGATTTTTACTTGAAAAAACTTTTAAAAGAAGTTCCCTGCTCTCATCATCAAAAGTCAAAGAATATAATTTATGTGTATGATCATCTTTTTTCAATAAACTTTCTATGAATATATAAACTGAAACTACAGGAGTAACATCTTCTGGATTAACAATTG
This sequence comes from Candidatus Iainarchaeum sp., assembly GCA_028711485.1. Taxonomy (GTDB): domain Archaea; phylum Micrarchaeota; class Micrarchaeia; order Anstonellales; family Bilamarchaeaceae; genus JAQTSF01. The sequence goes on along the minus strand of JAQTSF010000097.1, from coordinate 2,511 downwards.
AAGGATTTAGTAGGGGGTCTACCCTCATTCTTATTGCTTCCGGCAAAGGACCTGAATTCTCTCCGGAATAGAACAATTTTTTGAATTCTTCTAATTTTTTAGGTAAAGAATTTAATAAGAAGGTAAGTATTTTTTTATCTGAATCTTTTCCTCCTTCCATTACTAGCTTTTTCGGAACCCTCATAAAAAGAATAACATTTATAGATTAATAAATTTTTCTTTTCTACAAATAACCTTTTTTTCTCAACCAGGAAACATCTATTTTGTTATATCTCCAAACAATGTCTCCTTTTTTATCCCCTTCTATCTCCCAAGGTTTTATTATAACAATATCCCCTTCATTGACCCAAATCTTCTTTCTTAATTTTCCAGGGATTCTGCACATTCTGTCTTTTCCATCTTTACATTCTACCATAAGTCTTGAACCGCCTACAAGTGCAATTACAGAGCAAAGAACTTCGCCTTCTCTTGGAACTTTTACTCTTACTGGCTGATCAGGACCACCCTGCGGTCTTCTTGAAAAATTTCCTTTTCCCCTGTTTCGATTGAAATTATTATTCATATTATCACTTTGCAGGTCTTCTTGCCCCGCATGCTTCACAAACTACTTCTTTAACTGCTCCCATTGTTCTAATATGAGTATCTGGTTTTCCGCAAACCCTGCAGACAACATAATCCTTTATGAATTCCTCAAGTTTTCCCTTTAGAACATTAGGACTAACTTTTCTTTGCAAAACTATTCTATCCCCTTCAGAAACTACGGGGGTTGCAAGTTCTTTTGAAAGAAATTTTATAATAAATTGTTTTTCCCTTCTTAATTTGGATGCAACAGCATCAATATTTTTTATAAACGTTTTATTTCCCTCTATTAAAGAATCAAATTCAGGAAATTCAAAACGCTGATCCCCAACTGTTCCTTTAGGCAAATTGTTGTAAATATTATCTAATAATTTTTCGTAATCATCCATTAACAACATTTTCTTCGGAAAGATTTTTAAACCGCTCTAATTTTTCCTCTGAAAATAGTATTAGGTTTAACTTGTAAGTTCAAGTGTAGTATAAAATAAAATTAACACCGATAATCCTGCAAATTTTAAAATGTTTAGAAAGTAAAGAGTTTATAAAAAACATATATACGATTATAAATTATGCAATAGAAAATAAGATGAGAGTATGAAAAATGAAAAAACTGTTCTTGAATTGGAAAATGTATCAAAAAAATACTGTTCTGTTGAGGAAACATGTGCAGTAGTTGCTTTGGATAATGTTTCATTAAAAGTAAATTCAGGAGAATTTGTAGCTGTTGTGGGACCGAGCGGAAGCGGAAAAAGCACTTTGCTTCATATGATGGGAATACTTGATGATCAAACAAGCGGAAAAATCTATTTGGACGGATCGGATATAAGCAAAATGAATGAGGATAAAAAAGCGGAGATAAGAAGAAATGAAATTGGATTTGTATTTCAAATGTTCAATTTGATACCCAGTTTAACTGCAATTGAAAATGTGGAAATACCCCAAATATTGATTGGAATTGGAAAAGATGAAAGAAGAAGAAAAGCAAAAGAAATATTAAAAAAATTGGGAATGGAAAAAAGGGAAAATCATTTTCCGAATCAGTTAAGCGGAGGGGAAAAGCAAAGAATTGCGATAGCAAGAGCTTTAGTAAATGACCCAAAGATAATACTAGCTGATGAACCCACCGGAAATTTGGATTCGAAAAGAGGTTCGGAAATACTTCAGGTTTTTCAAAATCTTAATAAAGAAGGAAAAACAATAGTAATGATTACTCATGATCCCAATATTGCAAAAAATGCGAGGAGGATTGTGAAAATAAAGGATGGAAAAATAATTTAATGGTGAAAAATATGAAAAAAATTTATTTGTTGTTTTTGATTTTTGGTTTAGTATTTTCAGGATTATCAATAACAGGAGTATCTGTATCTCCAGACCCAATAGTTCCTGGAGGATATGCTACAATAACAGCTACAATAAGTAGCACAATGACTGTTGGAACAACAGGAAGTGTAGTAAGCGGAGGGGACACCATCAAACAGGTTAAACTGTTGTTTTATAGTTATGGAGCTGTGGAAAATGTTCCAAGCAGCATACTGATAGGCGATCTTGATCCAGGAGCATCCACCACAATATCAGTTCCTATAAAAATAAGAGATGATGCAACAAGCGGAAATTATTTATTTAAAATAGAAGCAACTGGTTTTGTTGATGCAACAAGTAGTAGCGGGGCTTCTGAATATAATGAAAAAAGTGCAACAGTTGTATTAAATGTGATAAATTCTCCTTTAATTACTCTCGAAACTGAAAAAACAGTAATTGGGGACAAAGAGAATTTCAATCTTATAATACAAAATAATGGAGGAAATGCAAAAAACCTAAAAATTTCAGTTTCTGACGAATTTGCGATTGAAGGAACAGACAAAGTTTATGTTGGTGAAGTTGAAAAGTATAAAGAAGTTAATTTTGTATTGGATTCCAGCAATGCAAAAGCAG
>JAQTSF010000096.1 GCA_028711485.1 Candidatus Iainarchaeum sp. | reverse complement strand
TGGATTGTGCCTATGAACTTGGATATTATACAATTGCTTTCGATTGTAGGATTACGTGTTTTAAGAATTATTACCAGAAAGGATTAGATGAAAATGCTAGTTTTGGCGGTTGTGTTATCTATAAAAATTTAAAATTTGATGAAAAATCTTCAACTTCTATCAACCTTGACAACTTATCTGAATTAAATGAGAATTTTGCGTTTTTTAATCCCTGGGGAGGCATTGAGGCATGGAAAGCAAAAAACTAATACTTATTATAATAATCTCATTGATACTTCTTTCTATCTTTGCATTCTTCTTGTTTGAGAACATAAGGAATAATAATGAAGAAGAAATAAAGAACGAGGAGACATTTCAGAAAAATGCTTCTACTGAAGAGATAAAAATTAAAATAGAAAATGCTATTTACAAAAAATTTTCTATTTCTTAATCATTCCATAGACTCCTTCTAATTAAATTTATAAGTTGGCTTCTCATCAAGTTTTTATGGAACATAGCAAAATACGCCAACCAATAGTAACAATTTGCGGACATGTAGACCATGGAAAAACTAGTTTATTAGATAAACTTAGAGAAAGCTCTATCCAAAAAAACGAAGCTGGAGGGATTACACAAAAAATTTCTTTTACCTCATTTCCAATCCTCCAATTAGAAAAAGTCTGCCCTCTAATAAAAAATTCTGGAATAAATCTAAATATTCCCGGTTTTTTATTCATTGACACGCCAGGTCACGCAGCATTCACAAATCTAAGGAAAAGAGGAGGAAACCTTGCAGATTTGGCAATTTTAGTTATTGACATAAACGAAGGAATTAAACCACAAACAGCAGAGGTTATTCAAATTTTAAAACACAACAAATCTCCTTTTATTATTGCCCTAAATAAAATAGACAACATCTCAGGCTGGCAAAAATACAACAAAGATATAAAATCAAATATAGAAAATCAACCGGCTAATACAAAATTATCTTTTGATGAAAAAGCACTTACTTTAGTAGGAGCACTCAGTAATCATGGACTTGACTCAGATCTTTTTTATAATATCGAGGATTTCACAAAAAAAATAGCTTTAGTGCCCTGTTCTGCAAAAACAGGTGAAGGACTCCAAGAATTAATTATGGTAATGTGCGGACTAAGTCAAAAATATTTAGTAAACAGATTAACTATAAATGAAGATGCAAAAGGAGTAGTATTAGAAATAAAAAAAGAAAAATCAATAAGTTATATTGAATCAATTTTATATGATGGGGAGTTATCAAAAGAAGATGAAATTGCTGTATCAAATCTGGACGGCGAACCAGGAATTTATAAAATACGAATTCTCGAGGAGATTCAACCATTAAGTAACAAATTTGTCCCGAAAGAAAAGGTGCGGGCATCCACTGGGTTGAGAATGCAACTCATTGAACAAAAGAAAAATTCCAATGACAAAACAGGAATAATCCCAGGAATGCCATTTATGATTTATCGGAAAGACATAGAAAAAATAAAGGCCCAATTTCGGGAACAAATATTTGAAAATATCAAAACAGATAAAACCGGAATAATCGCAAAAGCAGATTCTCTTGGAAGCTTAGAAGCTCTGTTAATAATGTTAAAACAGGAAAATATACCAGTAGTCAAGGCGGGAATTGGAAATATAAATAAAACAGACATTATTTCAGCAAAAGTAAACAAAAATTTAAATGAACTTAATGCAATAATTGTAGGATTTAATGTAGATATCGATGAAGAAGCAAAAGAAATTTCAAAAGAAGTTTTTATTTTAACAGAAGAGGTAGTTTACAAGCTAATCGAAAAAGTCGTAAAATTCAGGCAAGAAAAAGCGCGTGAAATAGAAAAAGCAAGATTAATGAAGTTGGCTTCTCTTTGCAAATTACGGATTCTTCCACAGTATATTTTTAGGAATACAAAACCTGCAATTTTTGGTGTTGCGATTGAAGCAGGAAAATTAATTTCAAATGTAAAATTAATAGACATTAATGATGAAGAAATAGGAAAAATAAAAAATATTCAATCTGAAAATCATTCTGTTGAAGAAGCAACAGAAGGAATGGAAGTCGCAGTTTCTATTCCTGGTGTTAATTTTGAAAGACAGCTAAAAGATATAGAATTTCTTTATTCAGAGTTAGGAGAATCACAATTTAGAAATTTTAAGAAAAATAAAGATTTGCTTAGTCAAAAAGAGATTCTGCTTTTGCAAGAAATTGCAGAAATTAAAAGAAAGAAAAAAGCAGATTGGGGAATTTAAATTAAAAAGCAAAAAATGGACATAAAGTCCATTCTTTAACAAAAAAATTTATTCGTTGCTTAAACAATTCATTTTCTGATAACCACTTCTTCCATTTCCTTTTTCCATTCCAATCTGTTGTTTAAGATTCTTGGCAGTTTCTATATCACCAGATTTCATTGCTTCTTTTATGGCTTCCATAGTTTCAGCATTTGCTTCTCTAAAGGCGTTCCTTTCCGCGTGTCTTTCTTGAATTCTCTGAAAGTTCTCTTCTGTTAATCTAGATTGCATTAGATTTTTCCAAGATTCAAAATCTCCAGCCTCAACAGATTGCCGAACTTGTTCCCTAAATTGTTCCATTTCTGTTTTTTCTTCTTCAGTCATATCTTGGTTCATAAATCCATTCCCAAAACCAAATGCAGAAACGATACCAACACTCAATAAAGCAACTACCGAAATAGTTACAATTCCAAATAATACCTTATTCATTTTCTGTACCTCCTTTCATTTTTATTTTCATAGTTAGAAAAAATTTTTTTCATTTATAAGCAGAGTGGATTCAAAGTCCATCGTCATCTAAAACTCGTCTAATTCTTCTCAGATTCAACCGGTTCAAAACTCATTACAAAACTCTCATAGATAGGATAATAATCGCATTCATCAATTGGGCAAGAATAAGTTATAGAGTAAATATTATTATATTCAATTCCGAAAAACTGCGTAAAATTCCGTTTAATTCCTTCAGAGGTTCCAGTAAACTTAATTTCTTTTCCTCTAAAGTAATTTCCCTCTTTATCAACATTATTTATCAGTTCTAAATCTGGCATAGTTTGCTTCGAATTTTCTATCCCAGCATCCAAAATCTCTTCCAATGTGTAATTATTTTCTTCACCCAAATATCCAACACTAACAAAAATAAATTCTACATTTGAGCTCTC
>JAQTSF010000095.1 GCA_028711485.1 Candidatus Iainarchaeum sp. | reverse complement strand
TACCACTAATTTCCGGAGGTTCGATTTCTAAAAATTATCTCTATCCCGGAGCAAGAGTTGGATGGCTTTCTTTCCACGGAGAAGGTCTTGATAAAGTTAAGGATGCAATCCAAAGATTGTGCAACCAAAGACTTTCTGTTAATTGGGAGATGCAAAGAGGGGCAATTGCTGCTTTAAGAGGTTCTTTAGATCATATTCACGACTTTAATTCAGTTATGAAAAAAAGAAGAGATCTTCTTGTTAAAAGAATAAATGATATAGAAGGGTTAAGTGTAACACCCCCTAAAGGGGCTTTCTATGCATTTGTAAAAATAGATGATTTGAAAGGATTTAAGGATGACTGGGCGTTTGTAAGAGCATTATTAAGAGAGGGAGTGGTAGTTGTTCCTGGTTCTGGTTTCACTTCCACGCATGAACCAAGATACTTTAGAATGGTTTTACTTCCAAAAGAAGAACAGATAAATCTTGCAATGGACAAGCTCCAGAATTTCATGAATAAATAGTATATTTATAAATTTACTTTTATTAATTGAGAGTATATGCCTGCAAAAAGTCCTACTAAATTCGGAGAAACTACTCTTCAAGAGCAAAAAGTAAAGGCATATATGAAACTTTTGCAGGAAAATGAAAATTTTTGGAATGCTCTTTTAGTTTTTTTAGGCGCTTTATTCATATTAAGTGCGATTCCATTTTTTCCACTATTTACAGTTCCTTTTATCGCACTAATTTGTGGAGCAACAGCTTATGTAAAGAAACCTTATGTTGGAACACTCCTTAGTATTATTCTAGCTTTCTTAGCAATGTTATACCAATCTCCAGTATTAGGATTGGTTTTCCTTTTAGTGGTTGCAATTACTTTATTTGAAATGTTTACAAAATGGGGAATAATTTCTACATTGCAAATATTAATTTTTGCTCCATTTGCTCCTTTTCCACTTTCTTATCTGAGCGGTTTTGTAATGCTGGGAATGATTATTGCTGCATTACATTTTGGTTCTAAAAAAAGTATGCTTATCTCAATTCCTGCTGTCTTAATGGTTTTATTACTTTCTTCTTTGTGGGTTCAACCTACAAGTTCATTTTTGTATCTAAATATTCCTAATTATGAACCTGGTGTGAGCGTACTTCAATTAACAAAAGAACCTGTTCAGCTTGCAGAATTATTTTCAGAAATTTCAAAACTTCCATCACAATTATTAAATCTTGAAGCATTTTCCAAATTCAATGTTGCATTAGGAACAATATTCTCAAATATACTTAAAATTCTATTTGGGGATAGTGGCCTATTCCAGCTTATAATTTGGTCTATAACACTCTACTTAGTTAGTTTTCTTTCAGGGAGAATAAAAAATAGGCCTCAGGCACTTTCAGCATTTTGTTTATTGATAGTTCCAATTTCGTATTTTTTCTTTTCTACAACATTTATTCTTGATTTTCAATTTATCATGTTTTTATACGCATTTCTTTCAATAGGCATAGTTGCTCTTTTAGAGAATTTTAACATTTCTTTTTCAAAGGAAAGTGAAATAGGTAAGAAAGATAAAGCAAAAACATTCGGTAAATTTGGTCTTCAGGACATGTCTTTTGGAAAAGGTGCCAAATCTCTTGATGATATAGGGAATTATGATGATGTAAAAGAGGAATTAAAAAATTCAATAGTTATGCCTCTTGAGAAAAAAGATATTGCTTATGCCTACGGAATAAAACCACCCTCAGGTATTCTTCTTTTCGGTCCACCAGGTACTGGTAAAACAATGCTTATGAGAGCATTTGCAAATGAAATTGGTTATCCTATTTATTATATTAAATCTTCAGATATTCTAAGTCAATGGTATGGAGAATCAGAGAAAAATGTTTCAGAAATTTTTTCAATTGCAAGACAGAATGCACCATGTATTCTTTTCTTTGATGAAATAGATTCAGTTGGAAAAAAGAGAACTGAATTTGGAACAGATGATGTTGGTCCAAGGGTACTTACAACTATTCTTCAGGAAATGGATGGATTCAAGAGCGGAAAAACAGTTATGGTTGTAGGTGCAACAAACATTCCACAGAAACTTGATCCTGCATTGATGAGGCCAGGAAGGTTTGATAAAATAGTTTATATGCATCTTCCTGAAATAGAAGGAAGGAAAATGATTTTCCAGGTTCATCTTAGAAATATGCCGGTATCCACAGATATAGATTATGATACTCTTGCACGAAAAAGCGATAGGTTCTCAGGAGCAGATATAAAAAACGTAGTTTCAGAGGCATCTTCACTAGCAGCAAAAGAAGCTGCAAAAGAGAATAAAATAATACCTATAACCCAGCATCATCTTCTAAGAGTTCTTTCCCATATAAAACCAAGTACCTCTCTTGAAAGATTGGATGCTTATGAACAATTTAAATTAGATTTTGAAAGAAGAGTAGGAAAAGAGGAAAAAGAAAAAAAGAAAGATGAGCTAACTGTTTCCTGGAGCGATGTTGCAGGTTTAGATCAAGTAAAGGAAGCACTACTTGAAGCAATAGAACTTCCATTATTACACGAAAGTCTTGTAAAACAATTCAATGTAAAACCAAGCAAAGGTATTCTTCTTTTCGGTCCACCAGGTACAGGTAAAACACTTATAGCAAAAGCAGCTTCAGGTGAATTAAAAGCATCTTTTATTTCCATAAGCGGAGCAGAATTAATGAAAAGAGGATATTCGCAGGCAGTTAATGTTTTAAGAGAAACCTTTAACCGTGCAAGAGAAAACAAGCCATCAATAATATTTATTGATGAAATAGAAACCATTGCCCCTTCTAGAGATATAGCTCCCTCAGATTTAGTCGGACAATTACTTAGTGAAATGGATGGAATGAAATCTGTTGGAGGTGGAGTAGTGGTTGTAGCAGCTACAAACAAGCCAGCAATACTTGATCCAGCTATTCTCAGACCCGGAAGATTTGATAAATTATTCTATGTTTCTCCTCCTAATAAAAAAGCAAGAGCAGATATCTTTAGAATCCATCTCGGAGAGTTTTCAAAAGATCTTAATTTAGATGCATTCGCAGAAAAAACAGAAGGATTCACAGGTGCAGATATCTCCTCAATTTGTCAGGAAGTCAAGATGAAACTTTTGAGAGCAGAGATAAAGAAAAAACCAATAAAACCATCAGATGAACTTGTTCTTGGTGTTATAAGTATAA
>JAQTSF010000094.1 GCA_028711485.1 Candidatus Iainarchaeum sp. | reverse complement strand
AGTTGGAAACACCTGGTCTCATTCCGAACCCAGAAGTTAAGCTTCTTACGTTGGTAGTAAGTAGTGCTATACTAAGCGCAAAACTATCAAGCTGTCTTTCATATTCTTTTCGTAGCGAAATGAATTCCTTTCCGCAATTCATATTCTTTTTATACTTCAATTCATTCTTTTCTGAATGCCAAAAAAAGATATTTCTAAAACAGAAGCAAAAAAGAAAATTGATGATTTTTTCAAGGAGATTGATTCAAAATCTCCAAAACAAATTAAAAAAATTAAAAGAACTGCAATGAGACATAGAATTTCATTAAAAGAGAATAAAAAACTTTTTTGCAAAAAATGCCTGAAGCCTTATCATCTTCCAAAAATAAGAATTAAGAATGGAATAAAAATCGTTGAATGTAAAAATTGTGGAAAGATAAACGGGTGGAAAATGAAATAAACCGATTTAACTCTTCTTAAATTCTCCAATTAATTCTATTAAATCTGTTTGTCCAAGAAATACAGACCTGCAGCAGTATCTATCAAGTCCGAACTCATCCAGAATCTTTTGAGAATTCTCTCCTTGAGCCACTCTTTTTTTGTATTCTTCCCACAAGTGAGCAATTGGCTTCCCGCACGAAAAACATCTTATTGGAATTATCATATTAATAACGATTTAGAGAGCTTTTTAAAACTTACTATAAGAAAACTTTAAATAGGAATTATTATAGGTAAGATAGAGGTGAAGGACCTCAGACCTTATTCTGAGTTTATAAAAAATGACTGAGGAAGAAATAATGATTGAATTGAGAAAAGTGTCCAAACATTATGAAATGGGCGAAGAAATAGTAAAAGCTCTTGACTGCACGGACATCGTTATAAAAAATGGGGATTTTGTTGCAATAATGGGCCCTAGTGGAAGTGGTAAGTCCACCGGAATGAATTTAATCGGAAGTTTAGATCTTCCTACAAAAGGAGAAATTTATCTTGGAAAAGAAGATATTGCGGGATTGGAAGAATCCGAACTTGCACAGATTAGAGGTAAAAAAATAGGATTTATCTTTCAACAGTTTAATTTAATTCCAAATTTAACGGCAAAGGAAAACGTTATGCTTCCCATGATATTCCAGGAAATAGATGAAGAAGAAAGAGAAGAGAAAGCAGAAGAATTACTAAAAATGGTTGATTTATCAGACAGAATGGAACATTATCCTTCGCAGCTATCGGGCGGGCAGCAGCAGAGAGTTGCAATTGCAAGAGCATTAGCAAATAATCCGGAAATAATTCTTGCCGATGAACCCACGGGAAATTTAGATTCAAAAAGCAAAACGAAAATAATGGAATTTCTAAAAGACTTGAATGAAAAAGGAAAGACAATTATTGTTGTTACACATGATCCTTCAATTGCAGAAGAATATGCTAAACTAATCTATTGGTTAAAAGATGGAAAAGTAGAAAAAATAACGAAGAAAATAAAGGATAATTGGAAAATGATTTCTAAACCCGTTTGTAAAAACTAATTATATTAACTAATAAGGAGTAACAATAATAAGATTTATAAAGTGTAAAAGCGGAATAAAAATATGGAAACAAGAGATAAAAAAACAGAATACCCTCCTGAAGTTCAAGAAATAGAAAAGGCTATTGAGGACTATGCAAATCTTTATCAAGCCCCAATCCCAGAATTATCAAGGAACGCCATTGATGAATATATTAGAACTATTATTGCTCAGGTAAAAAAACCAGAAGATGTGAAAAGACTTTCTGGTCTCTGGGAAATAAACAAAGAAATAGGTTCTGGAAAGAATTTGGAAAGAATCTTAAAATTCATGAAAATATTTACCTTTGAGGGAGACCATACAAGAAAAATTACCCCTTCAGAAGAGAGAACAATGAAAACTTATATTCACCAATTTGTTCCTAACGGAATGAAGAGAATGTACTTTGATTTATTGGAAGCACATAAAAAAAATAACAACGCAGAATAAAAATGGAAAACAAAAGAATATTTCTTACAATCTTTGCACTTTTTATTAGTTTTAGCTTTATTTCGGCACTTAGTGTGGATGCAGATTATGCTTCAATCTATCCTGGAGAAGAAGGAAAAGTTAGCGTAGAATTAAATAATAACAATAATTTTGATATAGAATTTGTTTCTATGGCATTAAATCTTGGAACACTTCCTTTTATTACTGTTGGAAGTTCTGAAAAAAACGTTGGTGAAATTAATGAAGATGATGAAGAAAGCGTTACATTTACAATAAAACCTTCTACAGATATTACTCCTGGAGATTATGAAATCCCTTACACTTTAAAGTATACAAATGTTGATACAGGAATTAGCACAACCAAGACGGGAAGCTTTGGATTAAGAGTGAATGCAAAAACAGAGCTTGCTTTTTCAGTAGAATCAAAAAATAACGTTATTAATCAAAAAGGAAAAATAACTTTAAAAATAATAAATAAGGGATTGGGAGAAATAAAATTTATTTCAGTTCAAGTATTTCCTCAAGGATATGATTTATTATCCACAGACACAGTCTACATTGGAAATATTGCTTCCGACGATTCGGATACGGCAAGTTTCGACGTATTTTTCAGCACTCTTTCTCCTTCAGTTTATGCAAAAATAACTTATAAGGATTTGGATAATCAGGACCAATTCAAAACCATAAATCTTCCATTGAATGTTTATACTCAAGAGAAAGCTCTAGAACTTGGAATAATACAAAAGAATAATACATTTATTTATGTTATAACTGCAATTGTAATAATACTTGCTTGGATTGTATACAGAAAGATAAAAAAGAGAAATAAGAAAAACGGGAGGTAATCTCCTATGAAAAAAGAACATTTCTTTCTTGCCTTCAGCAATTTAAAAAGAAGGAAGCTTAGAAGCTGGCTGACTATTCTTGGAATTTTTATAGGCATTGCTGCAGTTGTTTCTTTAATCTCCCTTGGGGACGGATTAAGAACAGCAGTTATTGGGCAAATGGGTTCTCTTTCTGTGGATAAATTAACCATTCAGAATAAGGGTTCTGGATTTGGGCCTCCAGGAAGCACAGTTGTTGAAAAATTGAATGATGAGGACTTGAAAGCAATAGAAGGAGTTTCTGGAGTGAGAATTGCGGTACCAAGAATAATACGAATTGCTGGAATGGAATATAACAAAATCATAAATTTTGGTTATGTTGCGGACT
>JAQTSF010000014.1 GCA_028711485.1 Candidatus Iainarchaeum sp. | reverse complement strand
GCAAAAAATTAAAAAGAATGAAAAATTTGAAAATGATAGGTTTGGCTTTATCGATTCCCCATATTTTGCTGCTCTTGCCTTTTATGAAATATATGCCTTATGCTTTGCCAATACTCGCTCTTTCCATAACACCTGCAATTTTAGTTTATAGGTATATAAAAGACTGGAGATATGCAGCAGTTGTTGGAGCACATGGACTTGATGGTGGCGCAACTTTTTTTGCAATTGATTTTTTTGGAAAATTTACAGGAATAGTTTATGGGGAACAGCATGTTCTCTCAAGAGCAGTTGGGGAGTTATTTGGAAGTTATTTCACTTTTTATGCATTAAAAATTTCAATTGCACTGGCTGCGGTTTACTTAATACATAAGGAAAAAATGAGAGAAGAAGAAAAGAATTATATTTTACTGATTATAATGATAATGGGTTTTGCTCCAGGTATAAGAGGGATTCTAAGAATTTTGGTTGGGGGATAAGTTTATGTTGAATTTTATAGGTGCAGGAATAAATTTCGATTTCACTGAGAAAGGAATACGACAACTTGAAGAAAGTGAAAGAATTTATGCTGAGATATATACCTCTCCAATTGAGGAAAAATTAGTATTAGAACTTGAGAAAAAAGTAGGGAAAAAAATAGAATTAATAGAACGGGAAAAAGTTGAAAGTAATTTCTTAGTTGAAAAAGCAGAAAAAGAAAAAATCTCATTGATTGTAATGGGAGACCCTTTAATTGCAACTACCCATATATCCTTGATTATAGAATGCAAAAAGAAGGGAATTGAAACTAAAATTATACACAATAGCTCAATTTTATCAGCAGCTATTGGAAAAAGCGGGCTTCAGGCATATAGATTTGGGAAAAGCGCAACCCTCCCGCATTGGAAAAAGAATTTCGAACCTGTATCTTCAATTGAAATTGTCGAGGAAAATAAAAAAAGGAATCTTCATACTATTCTTTTCTTGGATGTTGAGGGAAAAGAAGGAATTATGAATGCCAAAGAAGGAATAGAAAGAATCGAGGAAATAGAATTAAAACTAGGTAGAAAAATAATCGACGAATTGATAGTACTTTCAAGAGTAGGGTATGAAGATGAGAAAATAAGTTTTGGATATAAAAAAGATCTCAAGAAATTAAATTTAGGAAAACCACTTTTTATTTTTATAATACCTGCAAAATTACATATTGTTGAAAAAGAATATCTTGAATTTTTCAGAGTTTAGAGAGAATCCAAATTATTGCAAGAACTGCACCAAAGATAATTATCGGAGCTGAAACCTTTGCAACTGCAATTATTGAATTAACTGTGGAGACTAATTCAATTGATTGTTTTGGACCTAAAACATCTATCTCAAACCATTTGTTACAGAAGAAAACTTTTGAAGGTTTCATATCATACAATGCTTCAATTGATGCGGTTTTTATATCTTCAAGAACAGATTTATCAAATCTCAATGGATTTGTAACTCCTTTTATACTATTGTTAAAGTGGGTATCGGTTGTGAAAACTCCGATTTTCCAATCTTCCTTGTGTTTTTTTCCAAGAGATTCTAATTCATCTACTATTATTTTTCGGAATTCAGGAGATATTCCGTTTGAATCTATAAGTACCAAAAGATATTTTGGTGAAGATGAAAATAAGGCTATTTTTATACCTGATTTTCCAATCATATCACATGAAGAATAGACTTCAGAAAATCCTATCGATAGAGAATTTGATTTTATTTTTGAAGAAAAAGAGTTTGAAACTGCCTGCATATAATTATATCCTATTATGCTTCCAGGTTCAAAACTTGTGACTTCCCCAGTTTCTGAGTTGTGCTGGTCCACAATTGAAGCAGATTTGCAATTTTTTTCAGCAATTGAGATAAGGGTAAGGCCAAGTCCAAAATTTATATCCTCTGTAACTTTTGGGGCTCTTGAAAGAGAAATAAATGAATTATCTCCTAAAATAAGATTATCTGCAAAACATTCCTTATATTTTCCTTGCTGATAGGCAACTTTTACATTTTTAGGCTGATAATCAGACATGCAACTTTCACATGCAGAAATTATTTTTTTTATTTCAGAAGAAGAACTGGGATTTAAATCGTGTGTAACTGTTCCATGGAAAACAAAAGTTTGGGCAGAATATTTATCATAAAGAGCCTTTGAAAGAAGATAGGAGAATTCACTTCCTCCTAAATTTCCAAAAGGACCAAAATGAACATAAGGAGTTAGGAATATTTTTTTATCTGTTCCCCTGTCAAAAATAATCATTGACAGAAGGGTTTTACAGGTTTCACCAACTTCTATGAATGCAGATTCAATATCCTTTTTTTGGTAAAGCCATTGCGCCATAAACATTGAAAATGCATCCATACTACTCACTCCAAAAAGTCTTTTCATTGGTGCATTTATTACTCTAAAAAACAGATAAAACGCAGTTAAAAGAAGAAAAGCTGAGAGATAAAACTTGAAAAGCACATTGAATGTGGTTCCTTCAAAAAAGATTATCCTACTGCTCATTAAGAAAAATGCGTGAAAGATTAATTGAAAAACTGAGAAAATAAACGCTTTCCACCTTACTGCAAAAATAATTCTTGCTACATAGTACCATAAAACAAAAACAAATGAGGAACCTATAAAAGTAATCCACTGCGAATATGCAGGATTGAGAAAATTTAGATGTATTGAAACTAGATAGGATACTGCATAAATAAATTCTCCTATAAGAGTGGTTGCAACTATTTTTTTGAATTCCATCTTCCTTAATAATAATTTTACCGTGGATGCTGAAAGCAATGCTGGAAGAGTTATTATGAATATTCCATCAAGCATCCCTAAAATCAAAAGATCTAGATTGGAATAAGTTCCTATATTTGCAAGAATTCCGAAAATAATTCCTATAAGAAATATAAAAGTTAGTAAATATGAAGTTCTGGGAAGAGAAACTAAATAATTTGTAAGTGAAACTGCTTTTTTTATGTTTTTGGAATCTTTTTGCATATACACAACCAACTAAGTAATACTGATTTATTTTTTAAGTCTGCTCTCTTTGGTTGTGGATATATGAGACAAAAATATTTTTCTGTCTCAGCATATACAAAACCAAGAATTAATTTAACTCAATCAGATATTGATTCCGGATGGTTTGTTTCCTGGGAAGATTTTATGTTTTCTTCAACTGTTCTCTGCATAAAATGAACATTCTGAACATATTCTTTTGCAATCTCCCTGAAACTTGTTTTTCTTCTTTCTGCAATTTTCATAAGCTCAAGTGTAATGAATCTGAGCTCAGTATTTGTGGATTGCAGTTCTTCTTCTAATCCCATAATTGAATATTCACTCTCAAATATTTAAATCTTGCTATCAAAAAGAGAACTATGATACTATGTCCAAAGTGCGGAGCAAAGAGCAGTGAGAGGCAGTTCGTCGGTCCTTTTTGTGTTAAATGTTATAATTTTAAATTTGAAATTCCAAAAAAAGTAAGGATAGTTGAATGCACCAGATGTAAAAAAATATGGGTGAATGAAGGGTGGGTTCCTTATAATAAAAAGGCAATTGAAAAGTATGTAGCTTCAAAATTCAAAGGAGATTTTGAGAAACTGGATTATTATTTGGACAGCGGAACTGCTGTTGCTTATTATAATGTGGATGGAGAAATTCATATGATAAATAGAGAATTCCAAACCAAATTTGAGAAAACAATATGTCCTAGCTGTTCTAGAAGAAGCGGGGGATACTATGAGGCAATAATTCAATTAAGAGGAGACAGACATAGAATTAACAGCAATTCAAAAAAACTTATTACTCTTCTGGGAAGCAAAACATTTGTTACAAAGGTTGAAGAAAAAAGAGAAGGAATTGATTTGTTTGTTGGAAGTTCTAAGGCGGTTTTTGAACTTTTGAAAGAAATAAGTTATAGTTATAAAATAAGCAGGAAATTGTTTACCCAGAAAGAAGGTAGAAGATTATATAGAACTACTTTTGCTATTAGATTTGAAAAATAAAATTTTTATAAAAAATTTCAAGGCCACGACCGAGAATTGAACTCGGGCCTAGGGCTTTCCGAAGTATGAGAAATACCTCATGCCTTTTAGTTAATTTTTTGGCATTTGAAAAACTTAAGCCAAAAAATTACCACAGGCCCCCATACTACCATTGCACTTCTTGTATAATCGAATACAAGAAACTATACTATCGTGGCCATGAGTGTAACGAATGGCCAGACTTGAACAACCAAAGGGAGTTCAAGAAGATGGCCATTCAAACTATTATGGAATAATTCTTCTTTATAAAAGATTTTTAAACTCTTTCTCCAAATAGCTAGAGTCTCCGCAGAAGAATTTTACCTTTTTTGCACCGCTTTGTTGTATATATTCTTTAATATCATAGAAAGAAACATGATCACTTAAAGGAAATCCTTTATGAACATTAAACTTATACTTTAAAGTCCATCCTGAGGCAAAAGCACATAGTGTATCTCTGTTGAATGCATTTGCAATACGAGAGGCAAAATATTTTTTTGAGTGTTTTGGAGGAACAACTGCAACAAAAGGTCCTTTCATAACCTCTTCTGCCTCCTCTGTTCCAACTTTTATAAATTCCATCTTTTTTCCAAAATCATTATATATATTTGAAAGTTTTGCAATCCTTTCATTTACTATGGGAACTTCGGAACAGTATTGATTAAGAATTTTTATTATTTCTTGAGATTTTCCCATTTCATAGGCTCCTATTAAGAGATTTTTATCTTTATTTTCTTTTACCCATTTTTCTATTTCAGAATAAACTTTATCATTATCCGGAAATCTAAAAGAAGGATCTCCGTATGTAGCTTCTATAATCAATTCATCTGTTTCTTTTATTTCAGCCCCTTTGAATAAAATAGATGGAGTTAATCTTATATCACCTGTATATGTTATTATTTTTCCATCTTCTTCCAAGTATAATTGCCTTGAACCAAGCATATGGCCTGCTTCCAAAAGTGAAATATTTTTTGTTGAAGAAGAGATATTTCCTTTAAGTCCTCCTAATTCTTTTGTTTCTAAAGTACAAAGAATATTCTCTTTTGATTTTAAACCATTTAAATGATCAGAATGTGCATGAGAAACAAAAGACAATTCTCCCTCTGAGCAATCCAGACCTATTGAATAGTTGCTTAAAGGAAGATTCATAATATATTATGAACAAAAATAATTATATAGGATCCTCATCGCTGTTATATTCCGTTTCAACAACTTTCCTGAATATTTTTACTTTTTTTGGACCAAGTTTATCTATTTTTAGAAGTTCCTCCTCTTTTGCATTAATTACATTTTCTAAAGAACCAAACTCTTCCAATAAGGATTTCGCTAATTTTGGTCCAATCATTGGAAAAGATTCTATAATCGCTCTTTGGGATTGGGATAGATTATTTGTTTTTCTTTTTGCATTTAGAGAAAAAGAAGATTTTTTTGAAAGCTGCTCATGTTTCGCAATAGAATAAATTATTTCTGAAGTTGAAGAAATATTTCTGGTGAAAAATAATCCAATGGAGTTGGTTACCAAAAAGGCATATGTGCCCATTAAAGCTTCTCTTGATAAACTCTCTTCTTTTCCTTCACCTTCAATTATAATTATTACATTTTTATAATTAGACTTTAAATTTTCAATTTGATTAAACAATCTTCTGTCAATTACTGAACTCTCGAAATCCCTTCTTGTTTTTCTTTCTATTACAGTATCATCTGAACAGATAAAATCTCCTACTAAAAGTCTTTTTACTTCTAGCTCAACATTTAATTCGGAAAAGTATTTTGAGAATTCTTCATCTTCCCGATCATCCATAATAATTTTAACAGAATTCATCTAATTCACATTCTTAATGAATTTTTCAATTTCACTGAATTTAATAGAGCATCCTGAATATTTCAATCCATAAAGAGCTGCTGAAAGCATATCATTTTTAAGATTTTTTAAGTTGTCTAGCATACCATTTTCATAAGCTAGTATGAGCAATTCACTGCTTCTTATTATTTTTATATTTTGGGTCATATTTTGAAATAAGGAAAAATTTTGTTTATTGACCATTATATTCACTTTGAATTCTTTTTCCAGATGTTTTTTATATAAAAAAGGGGATTCTATAAGCATTCTTGTTGTTCTTTCATCTATTAATAGAGTATCCAAATTGAGATGTTCTGAAAGAGCGATTAATTCCACCTCTCCTAAATGAATTATATTTAATGGCTGGCCTTTTGCGAAAAATATATTGTTTGCTATTTTAAGAATTCTTTCAGATTTTTCATGAATATCTGCATCTATTCTTGTAAGATATTTTTTATTCATTAAATCTTTTAACCGCATTGCTGAAAGAGCATATTGTTTTGTTTTGATATTGAGAGGATGAGTAATAATTTCTTTTTCTACATGTTCAGAGATAAAGAAATTTATTCTGAAATTAGTATGCAAATATGGAAGAACACTTGAAAAACAATTTCTTGTGAGTGAAATTAATGAGCTTGCATCACAAAGTAAATCAGCCATCTAATCACCCACGAGTTTTCTTGCGTGTTTCAGTCTTTCAAAAATATCCATCTCTTCTTCCATTCTATCAAACATCATTGTTTTTCCTGCATATTCCAGTATTTCCTGTTTTTCTATTCCTGTAACTTGCGAAGATAAACCTAAAGAAAGTCCCTGCGCATATAAAGTTGCTGCGGATTTAAGTTCGCCTTTTTTTATGTTTGACATTATGTATCTAGAATCTTCTTCTTCAAGTGAAGAAATTGTTTTTCTCAAAGAAGAAATTGCTGAGTTCCATATTTTAATTGAAGAATCTGCTGATTCTGTTAATCCTATAAGATCTATTTCTATTGCTTCAAACCAATTAGAATACTCTTTCGAAAGAAAATGATTTTTTGAAAGAATTTTTGAAAGAACATAGGAATAAACCGCAAGGTCAAAATAGTCTTTTGTAGATGAAAGTACAGCCTTATTAAGTATTTTTTTATTTAACTTTCTGAGAGTTTTTTGATTTTTCGATTTAAATGCCTGATAAACTGCAAAACAAAAATCTTTTTTCTCGCTCATAAAACTAATAATAAATCAGGATTATTTAAATATTATCTTATTTTTTACTAGGTTAATTTTCACGAAGGCTACCACGGGCTAAAGCCCGTGGATTTCCGCCATTCGTGAAAAGCTGTAAAATTCGCATTCGCAATTCATCCCCAGACTTAAGTCAATGGATTTCTTGCGAATTTTACATTAATATTAGGATAAATGAAGTGTTTTTTTCAGCTTTCAGAGAATGAACTGCATTTTCTTTCATAAAAATAAGAACTCCTGGAGTCATTTCTATCTTTTTTCCTTCTAAATAAAAAATACCTTTCCCTTCTAAAACATGAACCAAACCTTTTCTAGTAGAAGTGTGTTCGGAAAGTTTTGTTCCTTTAGCCATACAGAATAAAGTAACATCCATTTTTTCTTCTTTTAGTATACTCTTGCTTAATATTCCATCCTCGGAATAATGAATCATCTTATTGATATTTTTTATTAAATTCATGGTGTCACAACTTTTATTAAGACGATAAATTTTTTAAAAAAGATAGGTTTAAAAAATGTATCATGATACAATCATGATTGTTCTGTGATGAGATCATGAACATGCGCAAAGGCGTGATCATAATATGAAAGATGTAAAACAAAAGGAATATAAAAGTAGCGAACCTGCGCTCAACAAGGAAGTAGGTGCTGATCTCGCGGAGAATATAGAAAAATTCAAGGATCCGGTGATTCTTGGAGAGTTGGTGTACAAACTCCTTGAAGAAAGGGAAAATACCAACAGAATACTTAAGACACTTCTGAGAAGGATAGAGGAACTGCAAAATAGCCTGCAACAAAAGAAATATGAAACAATTGAAGAAGAAAGAATGCTTCCGAAAATAGACGAAGAGATTATGAATGCAATAAAAGAGCTTGGAAAAGTAACTGCAGCAGACATACAAAACAGATTCAAATATAAGGGAAAAAATGCAGCCTCCGCGAGACTTAACAGATTATACTCCCTAAGCCTGCTTGATAAAAAGCAAGTAGGGCGAACGGTTTATTTCCTCCCAAAGTAACAAAATAGACCAAAGGGTTGAATTGGGAATAGGCACGCCTCCCACCTCCAATATTTTTGTGCCTGTTCCCCTAATTTCTTATTGTATTTCTAGGATAATTGCTAAGTATTGTTGGTTTTGGGTCGCATAGCCTTTTAACATAAGTAAATATTTAGAAGCTAAAAGGCTATGGTCGGAAGCCACCCCCCTAATTTTCTTTATAAACCTAATCTTCAAATAGATAAATCCCAAGGTGGTTTTGATGAATAAGGAAAAAATAAAACAACTTATAATGGCGGGATACAAAGGTGCAAAACTAGGTTTAAGTCAGGAAGATATGTTTGACCTAGTTGAAAACAGCTTTTCCCCCACTCCAATAAAAAAAGAGGTAGTTATTTTACCTTCTTAAATTTTTCTTCTATTCTCCTTAGAATTTCCGTTGATTTTCTATGGGAAAGTATGCCATAGAGGCTAAACAAAATTCCGATAAAAATTATCCCATAACCAATATAATGATAAATACCTTCACCAAAAAATCCAGTAAAAAATATTCCTGCAATCATTATGCTAAATCCCGTTCTTATATATGCTAAATTAGTTCTTTCTTCAGCATATTTGGTTCTTTCTATTGCAAGTTGATTTCTTTCATTTTCAAGAGTATTTGATTTTTTCATAATTAAAAGATAAATATACTATATTTAAATTATTTTGTGAATTAATTAAAACTAATTGCTCCTGTAGTCTAGTACCAGCTTTTTGACTTATTATAAACTCATGGCAAAAAGCATGGTTGCAAAAAACCATTCGCATAAACTATGCTTATTGGTCTGACAAAAAGTATGAGTATTTTCTCATATTTGGGAATTTCGGTCAAGGATGCTGGACTCTCATAAGTTTTGACTTGTGTTTCTCTTATGACAAAACTTAACTAAAACCTTAAGATAAAACTAGTTCCAATGTTTGTCTGTTTTGGGGTTAGCCCTAGACCTTTTAATCTAAGTACAATATTAGATTATAAAAGGGCTGGGGGGGGAAATCCAGTGACTCGGGTTCAAAAGCTTTGGTCTGGCGACCAAAATTTGCCAGCAAGTTGTCAATCCCGACAGGAGCGATAAATTTTTTAAATATAGAATTTAAACTCTAAAGTATTAGAAAATATTTCGAGGTGTAAACTATGTTAGATGAAAAAACACAGGAAGTTTTAAAAAATAAGTTTGGAGCAATGAAAGATAATGTTTCTTTGTTATTTTTCAATTCAGATAACCCGGAAAACTGCGAATATTGCAAGGAAATAAATCAGCTATTAGAAGAACTTTCTACTATTTCAAATGGAAAAATATTATATAATAAATATAATTTAGCATCGAATGAAGCCAAGAATTATTCCATTAAAGATGCGCCTGCAATAGTTATGTTTGGTAGTTCTAAAAGAAATATACATTACTATGGAATTCCTGCGGGGTATGAATTTAACGCATTTATACAAACAATATTGGATATTTCCAAAGGAGAACCAGATGTTTCTAAAGAGTTAAAGGATAAAGTAAAAGCAATAGACTTTCCAGTGCATATCAAAGTATTCGTATCTCCTTCCTGCCCTTATTGTCCAGGAGCAATGAAAGTTGCAAATGATTTTGCATTACTAAATGATAAGATTATTGCGGACGTATACGAAGTTACTGAATTCAGGGAAATTGCTATGAAATATGATGTCTCGGGAGTTCCTAAAACAGTGATAAACGATATAGTTGAACTTTCAGGCGCCTATCCACCAGATATAGTACTACAAAAAATACAAACGCTTAAAGAATAACCATTTTTATATTCTTCTTAATATACTTCTTCTATGGGAGATTTGGATTTTTCTTCAACAGCAGAAATAAAAATACCTCTTGACCTTTTTGAAAGAGTTATCGGGCAGGGGGAAGCAGTAGCCATAGCCAAAATAGTTCCAAAACAAAGAAGGCATTTATTATTAGTTGGCCCTCCAGGAACAGGAAAATCTATGATTGCAAAAGCAATAGCATCAGTTCTTCCAAAACCAACAATGGAAATTTCAGTTGTTCATAATGAATCTTTTCCTGAAAGACCAATACTTAATTTAAGAAAAGGAGAGGAATTAAAAAAAGAAAATATGCCCAGACCTTCTTTGGGAAAAGTTGTTGATATTTCCCAGGTTCCAACATTCATATCTGAAAAATTTGGATTAAGATGTAAAAGATGCGGGGAACCAAGCAGTTCTTATGTTATGTTCTGCCCAAACTGCGGTGCAGAAAAAATGCCATCCACAAGAAGCCCTTTTGAAGATTTAATGTTAAAAGAAAGGCCAAGAGAAATTATGAGAATACAAACAAGAAGAAGGATGGATAATGGAAAAGAAGAAACCATAACTTATGAAAAAACAGAAGATGACAAGATACTTATTTTAAGTGAAAATGATTTGCGGGCAATGGCACAGATTGAAAAAAAATCAAAAAGAAAAGTAATAGTACCTATAAGCAGAACATTGTTTATTCAGGCAACAGGAGCAAGTGAAACAGAACTTTTAGGGGATGTTAAACATGATCCTTATGGTGATCATCCAGATATAGGAACTCCCCCGTATTTAAGGGTTATTCCTGGATCTGTTCATGAGGCGCATGAGGGAATATTGTTTATAGATGAATTATCCACTTTAGGAAAAATGCAAAGATATTTACTTACAGCAATGCAAGAAAAACAATTTCCGATTATAGGAAGAAATCCTACAAGTTCAGGAGCTTCTGTAAAAGTAGATAATGTTCCTTGTGATTTTATTTTTGTAGGTGCTACAAACATAAATGATCTTGAGCATCTTATACCACCTCTACGTTCAAGAATACGTGGGGATGGTTATGAAATATTGTTGAATAGCAATATGAAAGACACTCATGAAAATAGAGTTAAAATGGTTCAGTTTATTGCCCAGGAAATAGAAAAAGATTCTAAAATACCTCACGCTTCTATGAAAGCAGTTGAAGAATTTATAAAAGAATCAAAAAGAATTGCAAAAACAGTTGATAATGCACCAGATGGACTTTCGCTTAGATTAAGAAATCTTTCTGGTTTGATAAAATTATCTGGCGATATGGCGGTTTTTGAGAATTCTGAATTAATTGAAGCTAATCATGTTAAAAAAGCACTTAAAACTTCAAAACCAATAGAAGAACAGATATATGAGAGATATGATTCTTATTGGAAAGCAGGTATGGCAGATTATTCTATTAAAGATAAAAAATCAGGAATGGAAACATTATAATTAATCTGGTTCCATATGAACTGAAACTTCTGAAACATCTTTAATAGAGTGAATTTTGGAAATTAAATTTTCTTCTATTTTATGAACTTTTATTAATGATAAATTTCGGTTGACGGTTGCAATTATATGAACATGTAAAGTATCTCCAAAATAATGGGCTTTTATTGATTTTATTTCCTTTATTTCTTTTAAAGAGGAAGCTGTACTTTTTATTTCATTTATTTTTTTCCTATCCGGGGCACCACCCATTAAAAAATTCACATTTTTCTTTCCGAGGTCAAATGCAGTTTTAAAAATATAAAGAGAAACAAGAATTGCAGATATGCTGTCGAATATTGGATAATCAAAATACGTAAAGAAAACACCTAGGAAAACCACTCCCGAAATAAGTATATCGTTTCTGCTATCTAAAATGTATGCTTGCACTGCTTGACCCTTATTTTTCTTTTCGATGGATTTGAAATAGATTAATAAAAGCAATTTTGTTACCATTGTAATTATTATTACTAAAAATACAAAAATATCTATAGTAAGAGTTCTTGGAAAAATTATTCCTTCTATTGCACTTCTCAGAATTTCAAATGCAAGTATGGCTGCTAATATTGAAACTACAAATGCTGAAAGAGGTTCTGCAGCATGATGACCATAAGGATGATCGGAATCTTTTCTTTTTTCCCCTTCTTTTACTGCAATTAATATCCCTATTGAGGCAAGTATATCTGTAAATGAGTTTATTGCATCTGAAAGCAAAGCTAAACTTCCGGATAGTATGCCAACATATCCTTTTATAATAAAAAGGAAAATATTGGAAATAAGTCCGACTTTTGAAAAAGACATGATTAAATAAATAAAGCAATACTTAATAAATTATGGATAATCCCTGCGAATACTGCAATTCAAAATGCTGTAAATATTACACTGTTGCACTTACTCGGGAGGATATTTTGAGAGTATTAAAAATAAAAAAAGGATTTGAATGGATACAGGTAATTGAAGCCAATGGAATAGAAACCCAGTTTTCACATGGATTTTTTATTTTTGATCAGGGAAAGATGAAAGAATGTTTTCTTGCACTTAATAGAAAAAGATCGGAAAAATGTATTTTTCTTGAGAATAATAAATGCAGTATTTATGAATATAGACCTATGGCCTGTAGATTGTATCCCTTTGAATTGGGAGTAAAAGGAGTAGAATATAAAAAGAAGCATAGATGTCCAATTGGTTGGAATATTGATGATATTAAAAAGGATTTTTTAGAGAATAATGAAATAGCTAAAAAAGAAATTGAGGAGCACGAGAAAAAAGTAAGGGAATGGAATTCCAAAATTAATGAGAAAAAAACAATTAAAGAATTTATAGAGTTTTTAATCGAAGAATAACTATTAGTAAAAACTATTTTTTATAATTTCGATTAATTTTTTTGAATCTCTAATGTTTCTTACTACTGCATGACCTCCCTCAGGTTGATCAAATAAAAAAACATTTTTTAAGTTTTTAATTCTCTCAGCATGTATTTTATCTAATCTATATCTAGATGAATAA
>JAQTSF010000013.1 GCA_028711485.1 Candidatus Iainarchaeum sp. | reverse complement strand
GTACATCAAGCCAAAAAACTTAATCCAAGATTTCTCACAATGATCATTCCTGCAAGATGGTATTCTGGAGGAAAAGGATTAGACGAGTTTAGAAATGAGATGCTTAACGATCAAAGAATGTCAGAACTGCACGATTTTCCAGATACGTCAGATTGCTTCCCGGGAGTTAACATAAGAGGGGGTGTATGTTATTTCTTGTGGGAAAAAGACCATAAAGGGCCTTGTAAGGTAACCACTCACAACGCAGGTTTGATTAGTAAGACTGTTGAAAGGCAGCTATTAGAAAAAAAAGCAGGGATATTTGTAAGATACAATCAAGGTATAGATATTCTTAATAAAGTTGAAAAATTTGGAGAAAACTCTTTTAATCAATTGGTAAGTTCGAGAAAACCCTTTGGATTACCTACTAATTTTTCAGAGTTTAAGTTAGAAAAAGACAAAGAGCATACTATTGAACTCGTTAGATTTGGCGAAACT
Source organism: Candidatus Iainarchaeum sp. (assembly GCA_028711485.1). Taxonomy (GTDB): domain Archaea; phylum Micrarchaeota; class Micrarchaeia; order Anstonellales; family Bilamarchaeaceae; genus JAQTSF01. The sequence goes on along the minus strand of JAQTSF010000013.1, from coordinate 12,411 downwards.
GGTTTCGTAAGCGAAAATCAAATATTAACGAATAAGGACCTAATTAAAAGATACAAAGTTATGGTTCCGTATGCGAGTCCTGGGGACGATAGTTATCCTCACTTAATACTAAGCAAACCAATTGTAGCCGGGGATAATGTTGCATGCACTGAAACGTATTTAGTCATTGGCCCATTCAAAAACGAAGACGAAGCAAAAAACGTTGCAGCTTATATGAGAACTCGCTTTTTTCGATTTATGATTTTGCTTGCGAAAAGCACCCAACACATAACAAAACAAAACTATATTTTTGTTCCAATTCAAGATTTTTCAAAATCATGGACTGACGATAAGTTATATAAGAAATACAAACTAACCACAGAAGAGATTGAGTTTATTGAATCATTGGTAAAGCCACTAAATCCAAATACAAAAATAGAGGATGTTCCTGATGAAAGTGAAGAGTAAGGAATTTTTCCCTTTAAAGCCAGAAGTGCATCCAAAAATCTATGCATATGCAGACAAGGCTTACCCTAACTTACTCAAAATAGGTTACACTACTGTTGATGTAAAGAAAAGAGTTGCAGAGCAGTACCCTACAAAAAGACCTGGGGCACCACCTTACAAAATTGTCTTTGAAGAATCTGCAATGAGAGAAGATGGCACATATTTTGATGACCATACGGTTCATGCTCTTTTAATTAAAAAAGGTATTAAGCGCAAGGGCGGCGAATGGTTTGCTTGCACAGTACAACAAGTAAAAGCAGCAGTTTTGACGCTCAAAACTGGATTTATTAATGAAGAGAACAGGACGCAAAATTTCAAGATGAGGCCCGAGCAGGTTGAAGCTATTAGAAGAGCATCAGAATATTTCAATAGCTTCAAAGAAGAGGGCAAGACTCCTCATTTTCTTTGGAACTGTAAAATGCGATTTGGAAAAACATTTGCAACCTATCAATTAGCAAAGAAGATGGGATGGAAAAAAATCTTGATTTTAACGTTCAAGCCTGCTGTTGAATCTGCATGGGAAGACGATCTGCTAAATCACGTTGATTTTGAAGGCTGGCAGTTTTTCTCAAGACACTCTAAAGCAAATTACAAAAAATTGGATCAGAAAAAACCTTTAGTATGTTTTGGCTCATTCCAAGATTATTTAGGAAGAAATCCACTAGGTGGAATTAAAGCCAAAAACGAATGGGTTCACAAGACAAAATGGGATTGTATTATCTTTGATGAATATCATTTCGGGGCTTGGAGAGAATTGGCCAAAAATCTTTTTGATGAAGAAAAAGAAGTTTATATTGAAGAAAAAGAATATGAAGAAGAAATAATCAAAGGTCCAGAAGAAGAAGATAAGATAGATTATTTAGAAAGTATAATGCCAATTAAAACAGAAGCATATCTATATCTTTCAGGAACTCCATTTAGAGCATTAATCTCTGGAGAGTTTATCGAGGAACAGATATATCACTGGACCTACTCTGATGAACAAAGAGCTAAAGAAAACTGGAAAAAATCGAATAATCCATACGAGTCTCTCCCGAGAATAGTGTTGCTCACATACCAATTGCCCGATTCAATTATAAACATTGCAAGTAGTGGGGAGTTCGATACATTTGACCTAAATGTTTTTTTCTCTGCAAAAGGTGAAGGAAAAGATGCAAAGTTTGTTTATGAAGACGATGTTCAAAAATGGCTTGATTTGATCAGAGGCAATTATTTAGCATCAAACATGGATAATCTTAAATTAGGTGCAAGAAAACCACCTTTACCTTATTCTGATGTAAGACTATTGAATATTCTATCGCATACTTTGTGGTTTCTGCCCCATGTTAGTTCTTGCCACGCAATGAAAAATCTACTGATGCAGAAACAGAATAAATATTATCATGATTACAATATTGTAGTTGCAGCGGGTACAAGCGCCGGTATTGGTTTGGATGCATTAAAACCTGTTCAAAAAGCAATGGAAGAACCATTGAAGAGTAAATCAATAACATTGTCTTGTGGAAAGCTGACGACAGGTGTAACTGTTAAGCCATGGACCGGTATACTGATGCTTAGAAATCTTATGAGTCCTGAAACCTATTTTCAAGCAGCATTTAGAGTACAATCTCCTTGGACAGTAAAAAATCCTGATGGAAAATCTCCAAATGCTGAAGAAATAATCAAAAAAGAATGTTATATTTTTGATTTTGCGCCAAACAGAGCATTGAAGCAGATAGCGGATTATAGCTGTAATTTGAATCCTGAAGAAACGGATTCTGAGAAAAAGATCAAAGAATTCATTGATTTCCTTCCAGTACTTGCATATGATGGAAGTACAATGAAACAAATTGATGCTTCTGGTGTAATTGAAATGGCTATGAGCGGAACAACGGCTTCGTTGCTTGCAAGAAGGTGGGAAAGTGCATTGCTAGTAAATGTAGATAATAATACTTTGAGTAAAATTCTCAATAGTCCAAAAGCTTTGGAAGCCTTAATGAATATTGAAGGATTCAGAAGTCTAAATAGTGATATTGAACTAATTATCAATAAGTCAGAATCTGTAAAAAAAGCTAAACAAAAATTAGCTAACGAAAAGGATATTCCTCTTAAAACAAAGAAAAAATTGTCAGAAGAAGAGAGAGAATATATGACTAAAAGAAAGGAAATACAAAAAAAACTTATCAAATTTGCAACAAGAATACCTATTTTTATGTACTTGACCGACTTTAGAGAAAGAACATTAAAGGATATCATTACAAGGCTTGAACCGAGCTTGTTCAAGAAAGTTACTGGATTGAAAGTGGAGGATTTCGAGTTATTGATAAATCTTGGAGTATTTAATAGTAATTTAATGAATGATGCAGTATTTAAATTCAAAAGATACGAAGAAGCAAGTCTATTATATACAGGAATATATAGACACAAAGTTGAACAGGTTGGAGGTTATGATATAATTATAACTGCCGAAGAATTTAGTAAAAAATAGAAATTCTAAATAAAATTAAATAATTATAATTTTTCTTCTAATTTTTTTATTAGGATCGGTAAATTCTTTTTTAAATTTTCAAAAATAGCATTATGTATACTGGCAGTTACATACAAGTTACTGAATATTTTTGAAGGATTTTCTTCGCCATATATTTGATTGTCAAAGAATACCAAATCATTAAATAATAATGATTCTTCTTTTTCTAAATCTTTTTCTTTTATCCAATCTAAGAGTATACTACGAACTTCTTTTATCTCTTTTATTGGTATGTGTGGTATAATAGGTATATCTATTGCTACTGTGAATTGTCCAATTGGATCTTGGAATTTTTTTAATTTCTCATCTAAAAATCCAATTGTTTTATTTGTTTGTTTTAACAATTCAATATAATCTCTTATGGTTTCTTTGATTTTATATTTCTTTTGCATGCTTTCTCGTATGAATGATTCATCTGGTTCTTTTTCTTTAAACATTTCATCTTCTATATCTCCAAGAATTTTATGAATTACAGAAATAAATAATATTGCTAAAAATAATATTGCAATAATAAAATGTATTGGTGGTACATTTTCAAATGCTTTTGAAATTTCATCTCTCATTAAAAATCCAGATGCTAACATTGCAGTTGTAAAAGCACCTATTATTTGTAAATAAGTAATATATCTTTTATGTTTGTGTTCTAATTTTCTTATTTTGTTATTCATAAAACATCAACAGTATACCTATTAGTATTAAGGGTATTGCTAAAAAATGAGATTCAAAAATTAGAATTGATTTGTTAGTTTCTATAATCCAAATGAATCCAAAACAAATAGATACAAAACCTATTAATGTTCTTATTTTTTCCAAAAAAGCTAAAATTCCCCTGAAATAACCAATTATTAAAAGAGATATTATGCTAGTAACAATTAATAACATAATTTTATCTATTTCATATTTAGTAATATAATTAGTTGCTAATCCAATTAATATTGAAAATGCTAATCCAATTAATATTGAAAAAAAAATTATCTGTATATCTCTTTTTTTTAGATACATTTCGAATTTATTATCATCTTCAAGTTTTTTAACTCTTTCCTTCTGTTTACTAATCATCTATCACGTAAATCTACACAAAATTTCGTAAATTAACCTATGCAAATTAACTCAGAAAACCAATTCTCTAATCCTCCAAACCCAACCCAACCAACCCAGGCAACTCCTTCCCAGACAAATATTCCAAAAATGCTTTCCCAGATAAACTAATATAACTAAAATTATCCTCTCTTATTCCGAATTTTTCAACAGCTGCAGAGGTATGCCCTCCACCAATTAAAGAATATCCTTTACTATTTGCAATTGCCTCCAAAATTCTTCTTGTTCCAGTTTCAAATTCCTCTTTTTCATACATTCCCATAGGCCCGTTCATAACTATTACTTTTGCATCCATTATTATCCTTCTATATTTTTCAATAGTTTTAGGACCTATATCCCTTATAGCCCCGGGAAATTCGGTTTTAACAGAACCTTTAGAAGAACCAATCTCAAACTCCACTCTTCTACCATCAACATCTAATATAGCATCATTAGGAATTTCCAAATACCTCTCATATTTTTCAAGCATTTTCTTAACATCTTCAAAATACAAATCAGCATCAATGCTTTTCAAATATTTTTCATTTTCCTCTCCAATTCCGCTTCCCAATTTTGCCTTTAAAAATAATATTGCAGGAGCTCCTCCAATTAATAATTTATCTACTTTTCCGTTCTCCAACCAATATTTTATTATCTTTATACTATCCTTTAATTTAGATCCTCCAACTATAAAAGTAACCTTCTCTTCCCCATGTAATTTTTTAAGTGCATTAATTTCCCTTTCAAGAACATTTCCCATAAATGATTTCAATTTCTTTGTAAGTCCAACCACACTTGCGTGCTCTCTATGTGCAACAGAAAGAGCATCCAAAACAAAATAATCACAGGGAACGGAAAGTTTGATTATAAATTTCGCATCAAAAGGATGTTCTGTTTCTTCTTCAAAAAACCTTACATTCTCCAGAACCAATATCTCCCCATTTTTTAAATTCAAAATCTCATTATTCGTGCTTTCCCAATCTTTCAAATCACTGAATTTAACCTCTTTTCCAAGAAGCTTTTCAAGTATTTTTGCATGTTTTCTTAAACTTATGAAATCCTCTTTTCCTTTTTTTCCCTGATGGCCTAAAACAACAATTCTTGCTCCTTTTTCACTTAACTCTTTAAGGGTTTTTGCATGTTCAAGAATTCTTTTATTTAATTTAATCTCCCCTTTTTCCATAGGCAGATTAATATCAATTCTAATTGCAATTGTTTTTCCTTTTACATCAACATCATTTATTCTTTTCATTCTTACTCCTCCATTCTTTTTTTGAAGGGCAATTTATATCTATACAGAAAGAATATCTTTTTCTTCCTTTTATTAAAAATACCATTGGTTTTCCGCACTTATTGCATTTTTTATCAGTGGGTTTTACAAAAGCTCCGGTTGGCAAAGGATAGGCGTTTTTACATTCAGGATAATTTGTACAGCCTATAAACTTTTTACCGAATTTTAAATTTATTATTTTTAGTTTTCCATCGCATTTATCACAATCGCCTACCATATTTTGCTCATTTTCCGTTGTTTTAAGTGCTTCTGAAAGTTCATTTCCTATAGCACCTTCATTCTTTTTCCAGTTTTTAAGAACTTTTTCCAGTATTTTTTTTCCTTCCTCAACCACTTCTTCCTTTTTCTTCTTACTATCCTGTATTAATTCCATCTCCTGTTCTATTCTTATGGTAAGTTCTTCATCAAGAATATCAGGAGCGTATTTTTTCAATATCTCATCTACAGCCAAACCAAATTCCGTTACTTCAATTGAGGAACCTGCAATATAATTTCTCTCATACAATCTATCCAAAATAGTTGCTCTTGTTGCTTTTGTTCCAAGACTTCTTTTTTCCAGTTCTGAGATTATGCTTGCAGCAGTGTATCTTCTTGGAGGGGTAGTTTCCTTTCTTGCTCTTCTTTTATCCTCTACTTTCTCTTCCTCTCCTTTATTAAATTCAGGTAAAATATTATCCTTTCCAGAATAATATTTCTCATAAAATTCTATCCATCCTTTTTCAATCATTCTGCTTCCACTTGCATTATACTTTTCTCCATTAGAATCCAAAACAACGGAAACAAGTTCTTTTTTTGCTTTTGGAGCAAAACAAGCTAGGAATCTTCTAACTATTAAATCATACAACTTTTCTTCTTCTTTTGTTTTTTTTTCATCCACACCTGTCGGATGTATTGCAGGATGAGCAGGATCGTCTTTTCTTCCTTCAACAGGTTTAAACCATTTATTTTGAATGATTTTTTCGGTTTCTTTTTTATAACTCTCATTTTTTGATAATTTTTCAATTATTTTGGTTAATCCTAATTTAAATGGCAATTTTTGAGAGCTTGTTCTGGGATAGGAAATTAAAGAATTTTCATAAAGAGATTGAGCAATTTCCAGGGTTCTTGAAGGAGAAAATTTAAACAATCTATAAGCATCAATCTGTAAAGAGGTTAAATCATAAGGTGGAAGAGGCCACATTTCATGTTCTTTCACTTCTTTTTTATCCACCAAGGCCTTTTCTCTAGTATTATCAAATGCTTTTTTTGCTTTGTCTTCATCAGTGAATCTTTCTTCTTCATGCATAAATTTTATTCCTTTTACTACTATGTATACTTCCCAATAAGGGGTGGGTATAAAATTTTTTATACTTCTTTCTAATTCTGCTAATATATTCAAAGCTGGTCCCTGTACCCTACCAATACTCATAATTCTGAATCCTTTTGCCTGTTTTAGTGCGCTCATTAATGCTCTGCTTAGGTTTATACCATAATACCAATCAAGAATATGCCTTGCTTCTCCAGCATTTATATTTCCATAATCCAATTCCTCTTTATTTTCATAGGCACTTTTGATATCAATAGGGGTTAAGGAAGAGAATTTCATTCTTTTTCCATTCCCTTTTTTATATACTTGGAAAAATACATTTCCTCCAATTAATGATCCTTCAATATCATAGTCGCAGGCTGAGGTAAATTCATCTGCTTCTTGGGATAAACTTTCGAGAAGAAGAAGGTAATTTTTAGTGTAATCCGCTGATTTTGATATTTTATAATTTGGAACCCATTCTATATCAAAAATAGGATATTCATAGGATTTGTTTTTCTCAGTTAAACTGAATAAATGACCTACAGCCGGAGCTATAATAATTTTTTTCCCATCTTTTTCTATTTCATAATAAGATACTCGATTATAACTTTTTCTGATTATTCTACCTTCACCGAGGATATAAGCGATTTTGTTGGCTACCTTTGGCTTTTCTGTTACTATTAGTTCCATAACTTTGTATTAAAAGCTGGGATTTTTAAAAGGTGGGGGTTTATTTGTTATTTTTATTATAATTTAATGTATATAACAATACTATTTACTAATTTTGGTATAAACAGATTAAAACATATCGCTCTACAATATATTTCTAATGAAAAAATTATCAAAACGCTTAGTTCATCACAGAAAAAGGCGGTTCAATAGTTCAAAAAATTTTAGAAATAAAAAACCTTTTCATGATGATTCCACTTTTAAGAGATTTTTCTGTTTATTTACTTTTTCAATGTGTCATGAATTGGGAAGTTTGATAACTGCACTCAATACTCTTGTTATATATAAAAAAGATGAATCAGAATGCAGAAACTTACCAGAAAGAATCGCAAACAATACTGAAATTAATGGAGAGTTGGTTGGTAAACTCAATAGATACAGATATCAACTTATGGTACTTGCAAAAATAATGGAAAAAAGAGAAATACAACCTTCGGATACTGATTGCTTTTCAGGAGAAGAAAAAAGTTTTTTAAATCTCCGCGTTGTAAAAAATGAATCCGAACAAGGAACCGCAGTTGAATTTAATTATTCTCTTTCCCATGCAAGAGCATTTGCAATTAGAAGAATACTCTTTTTTCTATCAGAATTAGATAAATTAAAAGAACTTTTTGATAATATTCGAGCGGAAGATTATCCTGAACATTCCTTCTTACTAGCTAAACTTATTTTAACAATTGATGAATCCACACGTCATTTTAGATATTTGCTTAACATTTGTCATAATAGTCTTATTTTTAACCCCTCTTTGATTGATGAAAATGTAACTAGTGACAACAGTGATCAAAAAAAATCAAGATCAATTATCGAAACCGAAATTTTAACTGCAGTCACCTATCTTGGCTTACCTTCTTCGGTGATTAGAACTTTTTATGATGCTGAAGAATTAAGGGGTATAACAGTAAGATCTGAACCTTTCCTTTTATATTTAATAATAAAAAATATTATTTCAAATGCAATGCGAGCTGCGGAATTAAACAACGTGCCTTTGCAGCTTGAAATTTTTGTTTCAAGAACAAAAGAATGTGTTTTGCTATGTTTCAGAGATAATGGCTGCGGAATGGATTCTGCAACAATTAAAAAATTGAATACTGGAGAATCTTATACTTCAAAAGAAGGAAATTTTCACGGATTAGGTTTTCAGTGTTCTAGGAAATTTGCCGAACAAATGGGAGGAAAACTTTATATTTTAGAGAGTGAACCTGGTCTGGGTTCAAAAGTTGTTCTTGAGCTTAGAATATCTAATTAATTCCTCAACGCCTCAATCAGTTTGATCCGCAGTAAAGTGATCAAATCTCTCGGCTTTAATTCCTTAAAGCCTCAATAGGATTCATTCCAGCAGCCCTTTTTGCAGGTATATAACCTGCCCCAAGGCCAATTGAAAGAGAAAACAGAAAAGAACCGATAATTAAAGTCGGAGTAAGAACAACCAATATTCCAAAAGAACCCACAATTAATGCTATAATTACACCAAAAATAATTCCAAGAATACCTCCGAATCCTCCTATAATTGCGCTTTCCATTAGGAATATTTTTGCAATATCTTTTTCACTTGCACCTATTGATTTCAAAACTCCTATTTCACGGGTTTTTTCCATTATGCTCATAAACATCGTGTTCATTATTCCTACACCGCTAACTGCAGAAGCTATTCCTGCAATAAGCAATAAAAACAATCCAAGAGTTTCGATTATTCCACCAATCATTTCCTGCATACTTTCAGCAGTCATAACCGTAAAATCCAGTTCATCCATTTTTACTTTATGCAAAGAGGCAAGTTCATATTCTATATTTTCTTTTATTTCATTTACATCTGCTCCATACTGAGCTCTTATATAGATAAAAGAAACCTCATCTTTTGCAAGGAAATTTCCAAGCATATCTCTTCCTTTATCAAACGGAATATATATTGCAGCATCATCGGATTGCGACATTGAAGTTCCTATCTTTTTCAATATGCCGACCACTCTGAATTTTTCCCCATTTATAATAATACTGCTTCCAACCTTTATTTTATTTTTACCAAAAAGTTCGTTTGCAGCGTCATACCCAATAACAGCTACATTATTTTCGGAATCCTTGAATCCCCTTCCTTCTTCTATCTCAAGCATATCTGCCCAATCTGTGAACATTGAAGAACTTACTGCAAATACAGGAGAAGATACACTAACATCTTTGAATTCTACACTCATTATTCCATAAACTAATTTTGCAACACTTCCAATCCCAGGAACTTTTTCCACAGCACTTACATCCTTTTCAAAAAGTTTTCCCGTGGTAGGAGAAGCTGTTGGAGAAATTGAAGCCATTGCTCCTTCCATTGAAAAAGGCATAACAATTATATAATCGCTTCCAAACATACTTAGCTGATCATTAATATCTTTTTTTACTCCGTCCCCGATGGAAACAATGGATATTATTGTAACTATTCCTATAATTATTCCAACAAGTGTAAGCCAGCTTCTTAATTTTTTACCGGTTATACTCCTTAAAGCATAAACAAATGCCTCTTCAGTTTTCATTATTCATACCTCAAAGATTCCATTGGTGATATCTCAGATGCATTCTTTGCAGGAATATAACCTGAAAATGCTCCCAATGCTCCAGAAAAAATCAATGAAACAATTGCGATAAAAGGAGAAAGAACTATATTCATCCCAATAGCATATCCTATTATTACTAATACTATCCATCCGACAATTACTCCTAAAATTCCTCCAAAAAATCCAAGTATCAATGCTTCAATCACAAACAAACCAACAATTTCTTTTCTGGAAGCTCCAATTGCTTTAAGTATTCCTATTTCTCTTGTTCTTTCTATTACATTCATAAACATTGTATTTGCTATACCAATTCCGCCGACTATAAGAGAAATTCCTGCAACCGCACCTAAAAATAGTGTAAGCATTCCGGTTACCTGTTCCACTCTCTCATTTATTTGTTTTGAAGTTATAATAGAAAAATCTTTATCTTCCTCTTTTACTTTATGTGCTGAAAGAAGAACATTTTTTATTTCTTCAGATATCTCTTCAGTATCCTCCCCATCAAAAACAGTTAATCTTATGGTATTTATTTCATCTTTTGCAAGTTTGTCTTCAAATACTTCTTTTGCATCCTCAAAATGAATAAAGACTATATTATCGGGATTAAATGTTGAACTTCCGGTTTTTTTCAATATTCCTGCAACCCTGTAATTCTTTCCATCTATTTCTATAAAACTATTCGTTTCAACTTTTTTTTCAAAAGTATCTTCCGCTATATTATATCCTATGACTGCGGTCCCGTGATCATTTTCCTCTAAAAATCTTCCTTTTTCAATTTCCAATACAGAAACTTCACGGAACACATCGGGTTCTATTCCAAAAACACTTAGTGCTACCTGTTCATCTTTATATATTGCATTAACTCTTCCGGAAATTACTTTTGAGATATATTCCACTCCTGCAACTTTTTTTATTTTTTCATAATCATTCTCAAAAAGTTTTCCTTTGGTTACCCCATATGCAGTGCCGGAAGCAACTCCACCCACAGCACTGGAAGGAGTAATTATTATTGTATTAGCACCGAATTTGCTTAACTCTTCGGTTATCTCACTTTTTAATCCTTCAACTAATCCAATAAGAACAACTATTGCCATTATACCTATGAATATTCCCACCATAGTAAGCCAGGATCTCACTTTGGTGTATTTGAGATTTCTTACGGAATATTCAACTATCTCTCTCTTTTTCATTCAGGTCCCATCATTTTTTTCTGAATTTAAAATACCATACTCCTGCTCCTATCACAATCACAAGGATCAGAAGCATCCAAATTCCGGAACCATCACCTTCTCCAGCATAAACCACTATTTCTTTTGTTATTTTTTCTGTTTTCCATTCCCCTGTCTGATCTTTGTATTTTACGTTGAATGAAATGTTCTGGGTTCCTAAATTATTTGGTTTTATTTTAAACTGCACTGTGCTGAAATCGTCATTTTTTAATTCTCCTATATACTCAGAGCTTTGTATATCTAAAAGAGACATTGTCTCGGATTCTACCTGAACCTCAACATTGTTTATCATATAAGAACCCAAATTTGAAACCAGTACTGTAAGAGTATGTTCCTGATTTGTAGTTAATGGGGTTGGTTTTGCCTGTAGATATATTCCAATGCTTGTATCAGAATCTATTGTTAAAGGTAATTTTATATCATCTGTTTTTACCTCTCCATTTTCTCTCCATTCTAATTTGGTATCTACTTGGTTTGATCCTGGATTAAGAAGAGCAAATACCCAAACTTCTACAGTTCTTTCCTCTCCTGCTTCCATAGTCCCTAAATCTATTTTATCAACATCTGTAAATTTCACATCCTCATTTGGAAATGAAATTTTTACATTGTCGATTCTTTTTCCCTTATTTTTTACATTTAGGACTAGTTTATCTTTGATATTGCTTACTATTTTGCTTTCCTGTGTTATAATTAATATTGAATCTTCTTTTACTATATTTAATCTCAATTGTTTAGTTTCTATAATCGATTCTCCTAATTCATTATTATATTCCAAAACAAATTCAACATCATTTATTCCTGCTTTTGCATTGCTGGAATCCAATACAAAATTAACTTCTTTATACTTTTCAACTTCACCAACATAAACTTTGTCTGTTCCTTCAATCGCAAATTCGTCAGAAACTGAAATTTTTAGGTTTTTTGCGTTTCCCCCATTGTTTTGTATTATAAGATTGAAATTCTCTTTGTCTCCAATTACTGTTTTTTCAGTTTCGAGAGTAATTAAAGGAGAATTTATCACATTTAATACAACTGTTGCACTTTTTTCATTATATTCGGAAGCTCCACTGCTGCTCGTAGCATCAACAAAACCAGTTGCTTCTATTTTAAATAAATAATTTCCGCTTGTTGCATCCTCTCTTATTTTTATAGGAACTGATATTGTGGTGGATGCTCCTGGATCAAGATCGCCTATCAGTATGCTGCTTGGAACATTTTCCACAGCTCCATAACTATAAAACAACAGTTTAACCTGTTTGATG
>JAQTSF010000093.1 GCA_028711485.1 Candidatus Iainarchaeum sp. | reverse complement strand
AAGCAGTTCCAATCGGAACGGGGTTACCCGGATTATTAGTAAAAGTGATTGGTCCTCTAACAAAGAAAGAAGAAGAAAAGAAAACTGCGAGCAAGAAAGTTGTCGCTAAGAGTCAGTAATCAAGAAATCATCAATAAATTTATAAAACAAATAATTCTACAACATTAATATAAAATGGTGAGGACGATTAATAGGGAAGATATAAGACATCTTAATTTGTTTAATAAAATTACTAGGATATCTACACGTTTTTGTTTTGAATATAACAACACAATAATCTTTTGTGTGCCACGGAATCAATTGACGCGTTCGCTCGGCGAAGGTGGAAAAAATATTTATGAATTAAGAAGAATCCTAAGAAAAAAAATAAAAATAATTCCGCAACCAGATGGGATAAAAGAGGTGAAATCATTCATTGGGAATATTGTAAGGCCTGTTGAATTTAAGGAAATTGAAATAACACCACAAGAAATTATAATTAATGCAGGAGGCATGCAAAATAAAGCAGCGTTAATCGGGAAGAATAAAAGACGATTAATAGAAATGCAAAGAATTATTAAAGATTTCTTTGGAAAAGATTTTAGGATTATTTAACTGGAAAGTTTTAAAAACTAATTTTATCACAAATATCTATGGGATTAAACTCAGCACAAAAACTAAAGAAGAACAGAAAAAAGTTTAGATGGAAAGATAAAGCTTACAAAACAAAAACATTAAATCTTTATGCTAAATCTGACCCTTTGGAAGGTGCAAATCAAGGGAAGGGAATTGTTCTTCAGAAAGTTCAAAGAGAAGCAAAACAGCCAAACTCTGCAATGAGAAAATGTTGCAAGATTCAACTTACTAAAAATGGTAAAAATATTATCGCTTTCATACCTGGAAATCTTGCACAGAGATTTATTGACGAGCACGACGAAGTTATGGTTCAGCGAATCGGCGGTAAGCAAGGAAGAAGTAAAGGGGATATTCCCGGAGTTAGATTTCAAGTTATTAAAGTAAATGACCAACCGTTAGCACGATTAGTTAGCGGAAAAATAGAGAAAGGTAGAAGATAAAATGAATAAAAGAATAATAGAAAACATTGAATCTAATTATTCTCCCTGTGGACTTCTTTGTGCAGGATTAAAAGCACGGAAAAATTATTTAGAAAATAAGCCAAAATTCTATAGAGAGCCTACTTTAAGTGAAAAAACGGGATTAGAAAAGTTATCTGAAGGAGAAACTAATTTAAAATGATAGAAAAAGAAAACCCCATTAATTTCAAAGTATTTGATTTGTATGATATTAGCGAGATTCAAGTAGAGGACCCTGGATTGAAGGCTGTGATAAATTTACAACCAAAGTTAATTCTAAAAAGTCATGGAAGATATGCCCAGAAATTCGGGCAGGCAAAAGTTAATATTATTGAGCGATTGATGAACCGAATTGCTGTTTCAGGGCACAGAGGTAAGAAACACAGAGTTGAAAAAGGACTTGCTACAGGAAAATATTCTAAAAATATGAAAATTGTTTTGGATGCACTTAAGATAGTCGAACATAGAACGCAAAAAAATCCTGTAGCGGTTTTTGTTAAAGCAGTAGAAAATTCTGCACCACGTGATGAAATTACAGTAATTGAATATGGTGGAGCAAGATATCCGCAAGCAGTTGATGTATCCCCTTTAAGAAGGGTAAATCTTGCACTAAGGTGGATTACACAAGGAGCTTCTGACAAAGCGTTCAACAAGAAAAAAACAATTGTTCAGGGCTTAGCTGAAGAGATTCTCTTGGCTTCAGAAAGTAATGGAGAGAGTTTTGCTTATCGGAAGAAAAATGAATCCGAGAAACAGGCAGATTCTGCAAGGTAATTAGAAAGATTTAAAATAGTCTTTTCTTTTTGTAAGATATATGTATCATGAAAGTTATGGCTTTTTTTATGAAAGTATTCTAAATGAAAAACCACAATTAAAAGAAAAAAGTTTAGAAAAAGAGGTAATTAACCCAAATAAACAAGAATTAGGTTTTGATGGGCCGATGGATTTGGGAGAGGAAGATGAAATTTTTTACGGACCATAATAGGAGCAAATATTTTTAAACTAATTTTATTATCATTAATTATTCTCATAAAATGTCAGACGAAAATATAACTAAATTGATGAAGCAGCAAAATAAAATTAGGAATATAGCAATTGCTGCACATATTGACCACGGAAAAACTACTTTTTCAGATAATTTGCTGGCTGGTGCTGGGATGATGTCGCAGGAATTAGCTGGTAAGGCGTGCGTTTTAGATTTTCACGAAGATGAATCTGCAAGAGGTATCACTATTGATTCTGCATCTGTTAGTATGATTCACAATTTTAATGGAGAAGAATATTTAATTAATTTAATTGATACGCCAGGACATGTTGATTTTGGTGGAGATGTTACGAGAGCTATGCGAGCTGTCGACGGATGTATTGTTTTATGTTGTGCTGTTGAAGGAGTTATGCCTCAAACAGAAACAGTTTTAAGACAAGCATTAAAAGAATCAGTCAAACCTGTTCTGTTCATAAATAAAGTTGACAGATTGATAAAAGAAGTTAAATTAACTCCAGAAAATATGGAAAAAAAATTTATTTCAGTTATTAATCATGTTAATGAATTAATTGAGAGTATTGCACCTGAAGAGTATAAACAAAAGTGGAAGGTTTCAGTTGCGGAAGGAAGTGTCGCATTTGGTTCTGCATTTCACAACTGGGCATTGAGTTTTCCTTACATGAAAGCGAAGAATATCACATTCAAAGATATTATTGATGCATATCAAAAAGACAATCATAAGGAACTTGCTAAAAAAGCACCACTCCACGAAGTTGTTTTGAACATGACTATTCGACATCATCCAAATCCTGTTGATGCTCAAAAATATAGAATTCCTAGAATTTGGCATGGAGATTTAGACTCAGAAGTCGGAAAAACTTTAATGGACTGCAATCCAAAAGGAGAGCCTGTTTTTGTTCCTACGAAAATTGTTATTGATAAACATGCAGGAGAGGTTGCGGGTGGACGGTTGTTCTCTGGCAGTATTAGACAAGGAGATGAAGTTTATATGAATATGGCAAAGCGTGCAGTGAGAGTTCAACAAGTTTCTATTTACAAAGGTGCCCAGAGAGTAATTGTCGACGAGGTTTCTGCAGGAAATATCATAGGGGTTGTTGGATTAAAAGATGTGTTTGCAGGGGAAACTGTAAGTCGAAATCC
>JAQTSF010000092.1 GCA_028711485.1 Candidatus Iainarchaeum sp. | reverse complement strand
CCGGTGTATAAAATCCTTTTATTTTCATAGGTTATATCAATCATGGATGATCCAAGTATGTGTCCTGCATCCTTATAAACAACTTTTGTTTTTCCAAAAGACATTTCCTTATTATAAAATGTGGGCTGCCAATTTTTCATTGCCTTAACAAAGTGATTAAGATGGTAGGGAAGTTCATTCTGCATAATTTTCATTGAATCCATGAACATTATTTCGCAAATATCTCTTGTGGGGGGAGTAGCATACCATTTTGCTCCTGAAAATGAATAAATATATGGAACAAAACCGCTATGATCAAGGTGTGCATGGCTAATTAATGCAGCATCAAGATTTTCCGGAAAATTAAGTGGGTATTTTGGACTCTTGGATTCATCAAATATTTTTATACCGTAATCTAGCAGCATATTTTTATCAGTCGAAAGCATAAATGCGCTTCTCCCAACTTCATGAGATGCGCCTAAACATCTTAAATAACTCATAAAGGAATATTTGAAACGGATAATTTAAATGTTATGTTGATTTTTTAGTGAAAGCAGAAAATTTTCCAGAACCTTTAGATTTGCGTCTGAAGATTCAGAGAGATTGAATTTTGCGCCATTTAAAGACTTTTTTCTTGAATCAAACATTATTTTTACATCTCCGGAAACTCTTTCTGGATGAAATTGTACGGCATAGGTAGATTTCCCTATAGAAAAGGAAGTTGCTTGGTCTGGAATTTTCGGGCTAAGTGCAAGTATGTTGGAATCAAATGGAAGAGAACTTCTGTATACTGCCCAGTTATGAAAAAAAACTCCAAAAAATGAAGATTTTATATTCTGAAATAAACGGTTTTTCATACCTTCATCTGTTAGATTGATTTTTCGGAATCCGGCCTCAATTTCTGGAAGTTTGAAAACCTTTCCTCCAAAAGCAACTGCAATCATCTGATGTCCAAAACATATTCCTAACTGCGGAATCGCTTTCTCATGAGCTGAACGTATAAAAGAAAGAAGTTTCTGCATCCAGGAATAAGAAAGAATCGAATCTCTATCTGGATTGTAGTATGAACCTGAGATAATAAATGCATCAAATTTTTTATTTGGGAAATCATCAGAAAAAACATTAAATGATTCCGCAGAAATCATTGGGAATGAGGAAACTCTTGAATACAGCAGTTCAGATTCTGAAAGATTTTTTCCAGAATAGTTGAAAAGCGTCTTTGGATGATTTGAATCATAACAGTTTAGAATAGCTAATTTTATAGACATTAGGTAAAGAATAAACGAAATAGAATATAAAATTTTGTAAAAATTAATATAATGAAGAAAAATAATCCTTTGCAACTAAAATTTCTTTTTTAAGAGCATCAGCCTGATGAATTGCAAGATATTTTAGAAAATCTGCAGGAACATGCTCTTTAGCATATCCGTTCTTTTTAACCAAGGCTAGAAGTTCGTCAGATTTAGTTTTTCTTTCACTTAACATGTTTTTTATAAATTTAAACTTTTTAGAGGATTTTTGATCTGATAACTTTCTTGTAAAATCAAAAAATGCTTTGCAATAGGAATACACTGAGGAGTTTTCAAAACCATATCTTGCAGAGAGAAGTTCCAGAGATTTTACAATTGAAAAAGGAGGAAGATAAACTATATCGTTTTCTATCTTAAATGGTTCATCTATACCTATATCTGAGGGTATAGGTTTTATATTTTCATTTAATAATCCTGAAAACGTTTCTTCTATAAGGAGTGCAATGGAAAAAAGATGAAGTGGAGTATTCATATCAAATCCACGAAATTCTAGAGTACCTAATTTATTAACTCTTAAAGGCCCCCATACAAATCTTAAATTAGAGTCAACAACAACTTCATTTGAAGGTATTCCTTTTGAACGCATAAGATCCAGGTATAAATTCTTCCTTTTGGATGAAATATCTCTGAGATCTTCTAAAGTTAATTCATAATGTGGTAAACCTCCGAGAACTGGAAGCATATGATATAGCCCTTGGATTTCATTGGGAATGTTCATATCTCTATAAGCAAGCGTCCTGCTGTCTTTTCCATAAAATTTTCCATCAAGAAAAGGAGAGGATTGACAAAAAGTTGAGCATGCAGGTTCAAATGCGACAGATAGATTATACATACCAAGAAAAAGATCTTTTGCCTGGGAGTTGGTAATCCGTTTTATGCTCTTTTGATCTTTTTCAAGAAGACCTTTTGGAAGTGTGTAGTGAAAATGAAAACCGCAAACTTTCATAGCGCGATTAAAATCTTTTCCAAGGATAACGCTTTGCGCATGATACCAGGATTTTTTTCTCATTTTCGGAACAAATTGAGCGGGGTAACATCCGAGAGGAAGAAGAAATAAATCCGCTTCTTCTGAAAATTGTGTTATTTTATTTAGAATAGCAAGAAAATCAATAGCAAGATCTTTTACTGATGATCTTACTGGAGAACCGATTTCAAACATTGAAAAACCCACTTCTTCACGAACATGTGGAGCAATTGATTTATTATTTGAAAAGAGTGATAGCAATTTATCTGCACTGTTGGAAATGTTTCCTTCTTTGTCCAAGATGAAAAATTCTGTTTCAAGACCCACTATTTCCTTATTAATTCCGCCTTTTTTTATCATACAACCATCTGAATATTTGTGCCAAATTTTATATATGTTTAGGAGGATATAAAGTTATGTTAGACCAATTTACAGACCCACTTAATTCAATAATATATGGAATAGGAGCATTCATAATTTCATTTGTTTTGCTCTCTGTTTTCTGGAGTGCATTTATAAGAATTATGGAATCTGTTTTTTCAAAATCAAAACTTTATTTTATACCCTCAGTTCTAAAAGAAATAAATCGATCTATATTCATAGCAATACTTCTTGTGAGTATTTATTTTGGAGTTATGTTTTATGATTTTAAATTAATAGAAAGTGCATTAATGAAATTGTGGGGAGTGGTATTAATATTAGTGATTGCAGAAGCATTTGCAAGCGTACTTCTTGGTATTATTGATAATTATTATTCAAAAGCAAAAAAAACACCGACATTTGTAACGAATGGAATTCCTTTAATGAAAAGATTAATAGGAATCATTGTTTATTCTGTTGCAGTCTTAATTGTAATAAACTATCTAAGTTCAGAAGTAGGAATAATAATTGCTTCAGTAGGTCTTCTTGTCTTGGTTTTTCTTTTTATAATTTATTATGAGCAACTTAGGAATATGATGGCTGGACTTCAGCTTATTGGAGGGCATG
>JAQTSF010000091.1 GCA_028711485.1 Candidatus Iainarchaeum sp. | reverse complement strand
GTTTCCCCTGCAGAAATTATCTCTCCAGGTTTATACCGAATATTGCTGTCCTCAGCTAAATGCCCGAATAATTCATGGTAGTATCCATAATTAACTCCTTCATAAGTTACATTCCTTCTTAAAATCGCAACTCTCCCCCGCCCCCATATAATTCTTTGTAGCGATTTCCTTCGGGGAATCTATGGAAATCATCATAAAGGACGACTTGATAATCATACTTAGCGATAACTCTTTTGTCTGTGCTTACTAAATCATATCCTTCGTGCATGCTTGTTCCTAAATACTTTTCTTTACCTGTTTTTGAGACTTCAATGTTTTTTCTTAATCCCCTGTCTGAAGAAGCATAAACTAAGGCAGATTCTTCGAAAGGAATTTTGAGGAAAGGATAAGTTGGTTGATAATTCTGGATTCCATGTGCATCATGCATATATTTTAATTGAAGTCTGTCTAGATTTTCAGGATAAAGTTGAGCTTCTTGGATAAGTTCCAAAACTTTGCTTGTTTCTCCAGGAGCGTCATTGAATCTTCTTGTTTTATCTAAGAATAATGTTGCTGAATTGAACATATTCCCTATTCCTGGTAATCTTTTTTCCATAACCCCTAATTTTTCATACATCTCCTGAATTGCACTTTCATTTATACTTTGAAGGTTTTCTACCTGAGCTTCAAGACTTTTGGCACCAAAAGAAGCCCATCTTAAGTTTTCTCTTAAAAGTTTATTTTCTCTTTTTTCAGTAGAATACATTAAACTAAAAAAAATACTAAAACCAATTATTCCTCCTATTAGATATGTGGATAAATCTTCTTTGAATTTTTTCATATTTATTTTTGATTACTTGTTTTTAAAAAATTATTGTAATTGAAATATATTATAAAATCTGAAACGCCCCCACCGAGATTCGAACTTGAAAACAACCTCGCGGTTTTTTTCTATTTTCCCTTCTTGTTTAAACTAATTTGTCCGAATATCGGCAGATACATTCTTGTTTTGAAACTGAATAACGAATGCATCTGTAAAAACGCCCCCACCGAGATTCGAACTTGAAAACAACCTCGCGGTTTTTTTCTATTTTCCCTTCTTGTTTAAACTAATTTGTCCGAATATCGGCAGATACATTCTTGTTTTTGAAACTGAATAACGAATGCATCTGTAAAAACGCCCCCACCGAGATTCGAACTCGGGTCACTGCCTTGAAAGGGCAGCATTCTTGGCCTCTGAACTATGGGGGCTTAAAAATAAGAATCCAAATTGGTTTTTAAAGATAACTACTTCTCTAATCCCAAACCCTTTTAAATCCCAAATTTATGCAACTTTATGGTAGAATGTGAAGAAGATTACTTATTGAAAATCTATCTTAGAGAGATAAATGCTATTCCTTTATTGACTAA
Organism: Candidatus Iainarchaeum sp.; assembly: GCA_028711485.1. GTDB lineage: Archaea > Micrarchaeota > Micrarchaeia > Anstonellales > Bilamarchaeaceae > JAQTSF01. The sequence goes on along the minus strand of JAQTSF010000091.1, from coordinate 1,870 downwards.
AGCGGAAGAAAAAAAGTTAGTTGAAAGAGCAAGAAACGGGGACGAAGAATCTAAGAATAAATTGATTACTTCTAATCTAAGATATGTTGTCTCTTTGGCAACGAACTATAAAACAAATGGATTAACCTTTTTGGATTTGATAAGTGAAGGGAATGATGGGCTTATCTCCACAATTGAAAGATATGATTCAACCAGGGGGAGTATTACTAATTATGCAAGGTGGTGGGTAACTCAATCTATTAAGAATGCCCTGTCAGATAAATCAAGAAATATTAGGATTTCTAGAAATTTAGTTCATAAATTGAGGTTTATTGAGAAATTTAAATACGATTTTTTAAAGGAGAATCAAAGAATCCCTACTTCAGAAGAGATACTCGAAAAAATTCAGTTGCCTAATTGGTTTACAAAAACACGTTTAATCTCTCTTGAAGATACAGCTTCCTTGGGCGCTAGTGAATTTAGAGATGTTGTAACAGGAGAAGAACTAATTGGTGATTATAAATATAACTTAGAAGAAAACTTTTTGAAGAAAATAACAACGAAGAATTTGAGAACAGATTTTGAAAAAGTATTTAATGAAAACTTATCTTTTAGAGAAGTAGAAGTAATAAAGTATAGATTTGGTTTTAAAAGTGGAAGATACTACACTCTCGAGGAAACTGGAGATGAATTGGGAATTACTAAAGAAGGGGTACGGCAAATTCAAAAAAGAGCTCTTGAAAAGTTAAAAAAAATAGAAATTCTAAAAGAATATTTGTAAAAATTATAAGGGTTTTATGAATTGGTAATAAAACATTTAAAATTTGTAGATTAAAACTTTACTTTTCATCTTTTAAAATGAGCCTGCACGGATTTGGTCTCCGAAAATCTTTTCAAGATTCGGGACTGGCACTTGAATTTTCTTAAGTTTTCAAGCACCAAACCGCAAGCGTTCAAATCCTCTAATGAGCCTGCACGGATTTGAACCGTGGACCCCTGCCTCTCTTAGACGAATCCAAAAGAAATTAATTCTTACGAATTAAACTCATATAAGAGCAGTGCTCTGACCAGGCTGAGCTACAGGCTCACATAAATCAGTGTTTTTTAATATATTTAAATTTACTCCTCTTCTTTTTTGTTACCTTACTTTGAATTTTTCTTTTTCAAATTAAAAGAGATTTCCCCGACGGAACTTTTGTTTTTTTTAAATGTAGGGAAAATCTTTTTCCGAGGGTTACTCTACTATCCTAATAAAATTTATAAAGAGATTCTCCCTAAAATACCTATGGAAAAAGGGGTGGGGGTTGTTGTATTTGCAATCTGCTTTTTATTTGTAATAAGTTTTGTTTCTTCTGCGTCAATTGATGATGAATTGCATTTGAATATTCAAGTTATAAATAGTTCTGGAGATGTTGAAACAGGAAATTATACTTTTGAATTTAATATTTCAACTACCTTAGATTGTGCGAATGTTGTTTATACTAACAGGACAAATTTAACAACAGATTCACGGGGGATTATTAGTTATTATCTTGAAAATGTGAATCTTAATTTTTCAGAACAATACTGGCTTTGTTATTATCGAGATGGAGTTTTGATAAATGCTTCTAAAATTGCAAGAAGTCCTTATTCTTTTATTGCAAAAAATGTCAGTGCAGAAGGCGTAATTAATGATTCTAATTTGAATTTGGAAGGAAAAAATATAACTGCTTCAACTGGTTTTTTTTCTTTTTTGGGAAGCTTGGTTAGTCGTATAACAACTCTTTTTGTTCAGGATATTGATTTTAGTGGGATTATTGAAGGAAATAATTGGAGTAATGTTTCTGGAAGTCAAATAAATAACAATCTTAACTGGTTAAATGAAACAGAGATTAACATAGTTTTTAATGAA
>JAQTSF010000090.1 GCA_028711485.1 Candidatus Iainarchaeum sp. | reverse complement strand
TGCTGAAGATGCAATAAATAAAGCAATGAATGAAGGAAAGGATGTTTCACAAGCACAGATAAAACTATATCAGGCAAAAGATGCTTATGAATTGGCAGATTATGAATTAGCAAAATCTCTTGCAGATGAATCTAAAACTCTTTCAATAAATGCACAGCCAAAAGCAGCATCTCCCGCAGAAGAACTTCCTTCTGAACAAGATGAGAAAGAACAAGAAGATTTTGACTTAGTCTGGGTAATCATACCTATTTTATTTGTTCTTGGAATATTCGGAGCGTACTATCTTTTCCAAAGAAAATAATAATCAATTCTATTTTTTTTCTTTTCTTTACAAAGATTTAAAATAATGCCCAAATATATTACCTTGGTGTTTATATGCTTAATAGCTCGGATCCTGAAATCCATAAACTTATAGTAGATGAGGTGCAAAAACAAAGAGATACAATTGATCTAATTGCCTCTGAAAATTATTCAAGCGAAGCAGTTATTCAGGCAATGGGTTCTCCTCTTACAAACAAATATGCAGAAGGTTACCCTGGAAAAAGATATTATGCCGGAAACCAGTATATTGATCAAATAGAATCTTTAGCAATAGAAAGGGCAAAAAAATTATTCAAGGTAGGGCATGCAAACGTACAGCCACACGCAGGAGCAGTTGCAAACTTAGCAACTTATTTTGCATTTATGGAGTTAGGAGATACTTTTATGGGTTTAGAACTTTCACAAGGAGGTCATCTTACTCACGGTTCTCCTGTAAATTTCTCGGGAAAATGGTACAAAGTAGTTCCTTATCATGTGGAAAAAGAAACAGGAACTTTGGATTATGATAAAATAAAAAAACAAGCAATAGAAACAAAACCAAAATTAATAGTTGCAGGGTATACTGCCTATCCAAGAGAAATAGACTACAAAGCATTTAGAGAAATATGTGATGCCTGTGGTGCCTATTTAATGGCAGATATAAGCCATTTTGCAGGTTTGGTTGCAGCAGAAGTAATTTCCTCACCAGCTCCTTATGCAGATGTAATAACTTCAACTACTCATAAAACCTTAAGAGGTCCGAGAGGAGCAATTATCTTAAGCAAGGAAGAGCATGCTTCAAAAATAGACAAAGCATTATTTCCCGGGATACAGGGAGGTCCATTAGAACATGTTATAGCTGCTAAAGCAGTATGTTTCAAGGAAGCATCAACTCCTGAATTTAAGGAATACGCAAAACAGATAATAAAAAATGCAAAAGCATTAGGAGAAGAATTATCCTCCTTAGGATTTGAATTGGTTTCAGGAGGAACAGATACACATTTACTACTTGTTGATTTAACTAATAAAGGAATAACTGGAAAGGATGCACAATTTGCATTAGAAGAAGCAGGAATAATTGCAAATAGAAATACAGTTCCATACGATCAAAGAAGTCCGTTTATAACCAGCGGAATACGATTGGGCTCAGCTGCATGTGCAACAAGAGGAATGAAAGAAAGTGATATGAAAGTAATTGCAGAATTTATTTCTAGAGTATTAAGTAATACCACAAATTCAGAACTGAAATCAAAGGTTAAAGAAGAAGTAAAAGCTTTCTGTAATCAATTTCCATTGTATGCTAACTATAAGGTGTAATAATGCTGGATAGAAAAATAATAAGAGAGAATCCGGATTTAATTTTCAAGAATCTTGAGAATAGAAACTGGGCGGACCCCTCAATAATTTATGATTTTCTTAAAAAAGATGAGAGATGGAGAGAACTTAAAAAAGAGTTGGATTCTTTAAGAGCGGAAAGAAATAAACTTGGTTTGGAAATTTCGGAATTAAAAAAACAAAAAAAAGATGCGACAAAACAAGTGGAAAAATCTTCAGAAATTTCAAAAGAAATAAAAGAAAAGGAAGAGGAAGTTGTTAAACTGGAAAAATGGCTTTATGATTCAGAACTAAATTTTCCTAATTTAATAAGTGCGAGTACTCCCATAGGAAAAGATGAGAATGAAAACCCAATAATACGAAAATGGGAAGAACCTAAAAAATCCTCAAAAGATGTAAACTCCCATGATGAATTTGGAAAAATACAGGATATTCTGGATTTTGAGAGAGGTGCAAAACTTTCAGGCCATAGATTCACAGTGATAAAAGGCTGGGGTGCAAGATTAGTAAGATCAATAATTAACTTTATGCTTAATGTCCAAACTTCAAATGGATATAAAGAAATTTCTCCTCCCTATTTAGTTAAAACTGAAATATTACAAGGAACAGGTCAGTTACCAAAATTTGAGGAAGATTTGTACAAATGTAGGGATGACTCATTATGGTTAATTCCAACTGCAGAAGTTCCTTTAACCAATTTATACTCAAATGAAATTTTAGAAGAAAAAGATTTACCAATAAAATTAACTGCATACACTCCTTGTTTTAGAAGAGAAGCAGGTTCTTATGGAAAAGATATAAAAGGATATATAAGACAGCACCAATTTGACAAAGTTGAATTAGTTAAATTCTCTCATCCGGAAGAAAGCTACAAAGAACTTGAATTAATGGTAAAGGATGCAGAAGAAATTTTAAAACTTTTAAAAATTCCTTACAGAGTAGTTGAACTTTGTTCAGGAGATATAGGATTTGCCTCTGCAAAAACCTATGATTTAGAAGTATGGGTTCCAAGTCAGGATAGATATAGGGAAGTATCTTCATGTTCAAACTGCACAGATTTCCAATCAAGAAGGGCAAATATAAAATTCAGAGGTTCAGATGGAAAATTGCAATTTGTTCATACATTAAACGGAAGCGGGGTTGCAGTTCCAAGGCTATTAGTATCAATACTTGAAAATTATCAACAAGATGGAAAATTCATAGTTCCTTCTGCATTAAAAGAATATATGGGTGTAGAAGAAATAGAACTCAGACTCTAACTTTTCTCCATTCAGGATTTCTTCTTTTTCTCTGAATAGTCATTTCTCTTCTTATAGCAGGCAATTGTTTCCATAATCTATATCCTTCAGGAAGTGAAATAGGAGTTTCCCGTTTTGCCCTTTCAACAAACTCTTTACCTTCTGATCTAAACAATATCTCTGCCACTTTCATAGCTTCAAATACTGAGACTGGAAGATACTCTGGATTCTCCCTGAAAAAATCAACCACCATAAGCGCAGCTTTAGTACTATCAGAAACTTCATCCAAATACTCTTGAGGAAATCCAGTTGTTTTTCCACCTAATATATTACTTCCATAATTTCTCAGGTTGATTGCATTTACAAGAAGCTGTATGGGTATATTATCCAAAA
>JAQTSF010000089.1 GCA_028711485.1 Candidatus Iainarchaeum sp. | reverse complement strand
TTTTCTTCCATATTCATCATCAAATATTAATTTTGCTGCTTCTGCAAGTCGTTCTTTTGTGGAATCAGGAACACCATATATTTGTCTTTTGAAAAAGTCTATTGATGCAACAGATACTCCTTTTGGTATAGTAAAAGTATATTGTTTTCCCATATAGTATAGTGAAAGTCTATCTCCTGAAAATTCTTTCTCTAATTTGCCTACCCTTATGTGCTCAAGAAGATGAGGTGTTTTTGCTTGTAATTTAGAATCTCCTGCATCATTTGAAAGCGCATAATAGTTAATGTGTCTCCTTTTCCTCCAATCACTTTTTCTTCCGGTAAATAAAAAAGTGGTCATGCAAATGTAATCTCTTCCTAAATCCGGAAGAAAATGAGATTGACCAAGTATAGTTTGTGGAGTAACTGCAGCACCTTTTACAATGGTGGAGGGAATACTGTATAAATGTCTCATTAGAACTCCGACTGTAGTTTTTTTTCCTTGATAGTCCATACCCTCATATTCGATATACACGCCTCCGCCATTTCGGGTTTTATCCGAGCGATAGACATATAGAACTTTCCCATAACCTGAAGCATAAATTGGAATATGTGTAGGTTTTCTAATGGTCTTTCCAGAATCATCTAAAAAACTAAAACTAAAATCAACTGCCCCGCTTACATTAGGATCATCATGATGATGGGTTCCTGCCTTAGTCCAATGATGAAGAGATACTCTGAGCGTACGTCCTTTATATTGGGTGGTGTGTGCACCTGGAGTATTGGGTATTTGGAATCTTACAGGAGATAAAAAAGTTGTGGTTTCAATTTTTATCTCTTTTTCAAAAGTATCAAACCAGCCATCTAAAACAGATTTTAAGCTGGGGGTAAGTGAATCGTTTAAAAAACCGGACAATAAAATGAAAGAAAGTGCTTTGTAATTTTTATTTGCTAAAAAAGTATGGTAATCTTGAAGATATTTTTCAGGAAGTTTATCTCTTAATGAAAGTGAAAGAAACTCATAATTGCTTTTCCATTCCAAATCTGAAGCAATGGGTACTGGATTTGCACGAAAAAATTCAAGTATTTTTTCGAATCTGGCACCATAAATATCTAAAGTAGTTGGCATCCTAAGTTGATCTACAGCTGGAGTCATAAGGATATTATTTTTATAAATGAATTTAAAACATTGTATTCTAATTGATAGTAGAAATTGGTGAAAATAATGAAATTGAAAAATTGGAAATTCGCTATTGAACTATGTTCAATGCGCACAAAGAACGAAGTTCTTTCGTGTTTCAATTATTTCAATCGCCAGGACGCGATTTAAATGGCAATAAGATCTCCTATAGTATCTATATTGGCTCATGTAGACCATGGAAAAACCTCAATATTAGATGCAATAAGGGGTTCTTTTGTGGCAAAAAAAGAAGCTGGTGGAATAACACAAATGATTGGTGCTAGTTATGTTTCAATAGAAGAAGTAGAAAAAGTTGGAGGACAGTTTGCAAAAAAAATGAATATACAATTAAAAATACCAGGATTATTGTTTATAGATACTCCTGGACATGAAGTATTTACAAATTTAAGAGAACGAGGAGGAAGCATAGCTGATATGGCTATATTAGTAATTGATATAATGCAGGGAGTGCAACCGCAAACTATTGAAAGTATAAGAATACTGAAGCAGTATAAAACACCTTTTATAGTAGCCGCAAATAAAGTAGATTTGATAAGAGGGTGGAAAGAACAGAATACGACTTCTTTTTCTGAATCATTGGAAAAACAACAAGAGTATGTAGTGCAGATATTGGATGAGAAAATGTATGAGATTATGGGGAAACTTTCAGAATATGGTTTTGATAGTGAAAGGTTTGACAGAATAAAAGATTTCAGCAAACAGATAAGCATAATTCCAACCAGTGCAAAAACAAAGGAAGGAATCGGTGAACTGCTAATGATGATTGCTGGTCTTTCTCAAAAATACCTTGAAAAAACCCTCAATATAGAAGTGAATGGAGCTGCAAAAGGAAGTATAATAGAAGTCAAAGGAGAAAAAGGAATGGGAACTACAATAGATGTAATAATTTATGAGGGAATAATAAGAAGAGGAGAGGAAATAATGTTCCTCACAAAAAATGGTGTTAAGAGCACTAAAGTTCGAGGACTTTTATTACCGAATATTTCCCCAAAGAAACCGGAGGAGAAATATGTTAATGTCGATCAGATAACTGCTGCTGCGGGGGTTAAAATATTGGCACCTGAATTAGAGGATGCGATACCTGGTTCTCCTATAAATGTAATAAGTAATTTTGAAGAAGATAAAAGAACAATAGAAAATCAATTCAAAGAAGTGATATTTGAAAAAGAGCATAATGGAGTGATTGTACGGGCTGAAAGCCTTGGTTCTATTGAAGCAATATTAGCTCTTTTAAAAGAGAAAAAAATACCTGTAAAAGATGCAGGTGTTGGAAAAATAACCAAAAAAGAGGTAATAGAAGCATATTCACTTTCCCAGAACAATAAGTATCTTGGAGTAGTTTTCGGTTTCAATATAGATGTTTTGCCGGAAGCAAGGGAGGAAGCTGAAAATTTAGGTGTTCCTATAATATGGAGCAATATAATTTACAAAATTGTTGAAAACTATGAAGAATGGGTAAGAGAAAATAAGGAAATTGAAAAGAAAAAAATGCTTGAAAATCTGAGCTGGCCTGGGAGAATAAAAATACTTGAAGGTTGTTGTTTTAGGATGTGCAAACCTGCAATATTCGGAGTGGAAATTCTTGAGGGGAAAATAAATGTCGGAGATAAACTAATGAATGACAAAGGAGAGATAGTTGGCGAGATAAAGGCTATGCAAGATAAAAAAGAAAATATAAAGGAGGCTAAAAAAGGAATGCAGATTGCTATTTCTTCACCAGAAATTAATATAGGTAAAAGTGCATGTGAAGGTGAAAAATTATTTGTATATCTCACAAGAGATGAAATAAAATTATGGAATGATAAAAAAGAAATACTTGATGATGATGAAAAAAGAATTTTAGCTGAAATAGAAAAAAGAGTATTAACTAAGGTTTTCTGATTCTAGTATAAATGATTGAATTAATGGATTGACTATGAGAGGCCTCTCTGCCTGTGGAAAATGTGTGGAGTTAGGAATTAGTTCTGATTTTAAATGTGGGATCCTGTCTAATAAGATATCTAAAGATTTCGGAGAAACCATAAAATCATTTTCACCTAAAATTGCAAAGACAGGAAGCTGAAATTGCCTCATTCTTTCTCCTATTCT
>JAQTSF010000012.1 GCA_028711485.1 Candidatus Iainarchaeum sp. | reverse complement strand
AAGGAAAAAGCAAGTTCACTTCATGTAGTATCCTCAATAAAACAGTATTCTGATGCATTCCTCAAAGACAAATCATTTAGTCCTATAAAAGAAGGCGCTAAAACAGGAGTAAGCGGTCTTCTTTTAACTAAAGGTGTGCTTAAGAATTTCCCAGTAATCCTTATACTTGCAGAAGCTTCAGAAGATTATCTTGATCCAGGAGCCGCAGCTTTAGTTATCTCTTCTGTTTCTAAATATCTTAATATAAAAATAGATACAAAGAAACTTGATAAAGAAGCAAAAGATGTTGCTGATCAGGTAAGAAAGGCAGTAGTTAAATCAAAACTTCCTTACAAAAGAAGCAGTGATATGGGTTCAATGTACGGTTGATTTTTTTAAAACTGCAAGATATTGAGCATTAAATTCCCCATCACAATATCCTATTTTTTCAATTTCCCAATTTACTTTTTTCAATATTTTTTCTAAATATCTTGGGGAGAGTAATATCATCTCAAATTCATTCCCACTTTTTCCATCATATTCCAAATGGGCATAAAAATTGCTTTTTTCCCCACATCCAAATTTCTCAGGATCTACGCAACTTATTACTGCTTTTCCACTTTCCTTAGTAATTTCACTTATCTTATCCATCATTTTCTTTATATTCTCTTCATTCCCAAGCATTGCAAAATTATTAAACATCATAATTGCAAAGTCAAATTCTTTTTTGAATTTTTTATCTATTTTCCACCAATCCATAAGATGAACATTTTTTATATTTCTTTTTTTCATTATTTCTACTGCTCTCTTAGAAATATCTACAGAATGCACTTCACATTCTTTTTTATTTAAATAATCGGAATGTCTTCCAGCACCAGCTCCCAAATCTATTATTTTACCTGTTAAATTTCCCAATATTTCTTTTTCAATTTCAGACCAATTTTCATAATTATCATTGTATACTGTTACTTCTCGTTCATCCAATATTTCTTTTCCAGAAATAAGTTTATACTTTTTGTTTTTATTTAAAACGGCATCATTGTAAATTAATCCAAAAATATCCATAATAATCATATACTCTCAAATAATTAAAAATTAATCTTTTATCTCAATTTATAAAATTCGCAACCTTTTAATTATATTACTTTAAATATGACTTTTAATGGCGGCCGATTTACTTTCCTTTTGGATAATTATATTCTTTTGTCTTTTAGGAGTAATCTTTTCTTCAAAATTTCGGCTTCCTAGTGCTATAGGAGTTCTTTTATTTGGAATGATTATAGGTCCTCATGGCCTATCTTTAGTTCATGAAACAGAACTAATCTCATTATTTTCGGAGATAGGTGCAATCATGCTCTTATTATTCATAGGTATTGAGTTTAGTTTGGAAAAAATAATGAAACATACACTAAGAGCTTCAGTAATTTTTATTTTTAAATTAGGATTTATGTTTTTATTTACATATATTTTAGCAGCATTGTTCCATTTTTCAATACTAGACGCACTAATCTTGGGGGTAATTTTATCTCTTTCAAGCACTGCAATTTTTGCAAAACTCATATCCCATGATACCTCAAAAGGTTTTGAGGAAGCAAAATTAATGTCTGCGGTTTTGATAATTGAAGATATTTTTGCAATTTTTATAATTGCTTTTCTTTCTCAAATTGATCTTTCCAATAATTTACTATCCTTAGATCTAATCCTTTTCCCGATACTAATTTCCTTGTTGGTTTTACTTTTTTCCTATATCGTACTCAAAGCATTTGTTGAAAGAATTTCAATTTTAGCAAAAGGAAGTGCAGAAGTTCAGCTTTTCTTAGTACTTTCAATATGTGCATTACTAAGTTCTTTAGCAGCTTATTTAGGATTAAGTTATTCAGTTGGTGCATTCCTTGCAGGAAGCATACTTTCAGCTTCAAAGGTTTTCAAAACCTCAGAAAGTCCGATAAACAATCTTATATTATTATTTTCAGCATTCTTCTTCTTTTCAATAGGAATGCTTGTTGATCCAATATTCATATATTCAAGTCTTTTACTCATTCTTGTATTCACATTTATGCTAATAATTTTCAAGTTCCTGTCGGTTTCAATACCAGTGTATCTCTCAGGTTTTGACGGAAGGTCAGCAGTTTTTTCTTCTTTATTAATGCTTACAACGAGCGAATTTGCACTTCTTATAGCCTTTCAGATAAACATTCTTTCAGAATTTGATTTTATATCTTTTGTTGCAGCACTTCTCTTTTTCTCCAGTATTATCTCATCATTATTATTTAGTAGAGAAGCAACAGTAAGTGCTTCTCTTAATTCACTTACCACTTTTAATGGATTTTTTGTTCACATAAAAACCTTTTCGCTATATATGAGAAGCGTTGTAAGAAGGTTTGAGCCAGGAGGAGCATTTTACACAGCATTCACTTCAAATCTTGAAAAATTACTTTCAAATATCGGTTTTCTTGTACTAATCTATCTTATTTCCTTCTTTATAAAATTAAATATGGGGGAGGATATGAATTTTCTTTCTATTAAAATTTATTCTATTGAAATAATAGACATACTTACTATTATTCTATTTCTTATACCTATAAGCAATATTTTGAAAATATTGAATGTTTTAGTAAAAGAATTTGCAGAATCTTTTCATTTTGTTACCAGAAAAAAATCAAATCTTTTAACACGCACTTTTGCAGATTTAGCATTCTTCTTTATCTTTTTCGTAGTTGCGTTTCTTACCCCTATTGCAATTTCTATACTATCCTTACCCGTATCATTCCAGATGCTTTTCATTATTCCACTTGTTCTTAGTTTTATATTTATTATGGATATGGCAAGGTCTGCTTCAGAATTTCTAAAGTCCAACAGAAGAAAAATCAAGAAAAAGATTGCAAGTATAAAAATAAGAAGAATTTAATATAATATGCAGGATCAGTTTTCCAAATTCTTTCAAAATTTAAAAATGCAGGGGGCAAGATTTTCTCACTTTTTGGTGCAGCTTTTTAGGCAGCCCAAAAAAGGTGCTTTGAACTTGCGAACGCACTAAGCGACAGGATATCTTAATCACTTTTTGATTAAACACCAAAAAAGGTTCCTTAAGTCCTGCGCATTTGACCAGCCTTTTAACCAAATTGAACGGATTGCCGTTCAATAAGATTGCTACCCCTGCATTTATGTATATTAATAGAAAGTATCTTTATAAAAGAGTTTATAATCTTATTTTTTAATCTGTCTTATATTCATCAAAAGTTTTTCTGGCAACAATTTCCCTTGCAAGTACATTACATGCATCTATAATTTCTTCTTTAATCTCCCTTTTAATCAATTCTCCTGATCTTAATGCAATTAAACTTCTTGAGAGTTCTTCCCGATTCATTTCTTTTATTCCACGCTTTATTCTTTCATTATTAATTATTGCTAATATTTTATCAAAATATCTGGATCCTCTTAAAAGTGCCTTCAAACTTCTGATAATTTTATTTTTAACCCTGCTAAATTTACCCTGAGTACTTGGATCAAATCTTAATATTTTTGTTCTTTGACTCATACTCTAACCTCATTTGCTCTTATAACTGCATCTAAATATCTCGCAGTCATTGTTGCTTCAGAAAATCTATCTCTTACTTCTATAGGTGCTACTGATCCTTTCCCGTTTGGATCAGGTTTTAGCAAGTCCATTATTTGCATAAAAATTGTAGCATCTAATTCTGAATCTTCAGCGCCTTCTTGATGTATTAAAATTCCATGTTCAGAATACGAAACTGTTCTGGTATGGTATCTACCTGATCCACCTCTTTCATATACCTTTAAGTCGTGTTCTTTATTTGTAGGTATTACTTCTGGTATTCCACCAACTTTTCTTGCTATTACTCCTGCTCCTGAGAAGTTTGCTTCAACCAATGCCAAACCTAAAGCTTCATGCACAGCAGTGTGCAATAATACATCTGTTACTCCCTGTATTGGAGTATCTACATATCCTCCAAATATTCTCATTTTTCTTATTTCCTCAAAACCACCATCATTTGCATAATATTCTAATATCCTAATCACTGCATCCCTAAATCTAGGATCTCCTCTTGTGAATTTTGAAATATCAATTACTACTTTTAATCTGTCACTCTCTATCAATCTTTTTAATTTTAATAAATCTTTTATATAACCTAATCTAGTTGTTGGTTGTATTATATCTGCACAAGCTAATACGAAGCCCCATTCATCTCTATTTCCACCATACCATCCATTATATCTTCTAAGGATTTCGATTAAAGTTCTTCCACCTTTTAATCCGTCCAAACGTGCAACATAGCTCGCAGTTATTCCTAATTTTGGATTTAATCCAATAGATGCTCTCCCTTCTTCTTTTTCATCTTCAGTTCTTGGAGTATATAAATTTGGATTAATACCATTTAATATTGCGCAATATCTTTCTCCGATTGCTTCTCCCAAATCACCGGATCTTAATAAAGCACCATCTGGTCTGTTATCCCATTGATTGTACCTTATTCTTCTAAATGCATTTATTGCATCTTCACTAACTCCTATCGTAAGGTCACTAACTTGCAATGCAGGTTCCAACTGAAGTATTCTTCCTGCATTTGTTTTTCTTACTCCTCCACGTATATCATTATCCCCGGGAATTGCTCTTATATATTGAGGAGTTATATGCAGATGATTAACAATTACCACCCTTTCTCTAATTCCCATTTCTCTTAATGCTTTATCCAACTGAACCATTAATCTCGAATCCTGAACAGGATAGTGAAAATCAAGAACAGGCAAATACCCTTCATCCACCATTCCCTTAACCATGGAAAGTACTACTCTTGGATCTCCGTATCCAAAATGTAATTCTGTGTTAAATCTAACTCTTGAAATTTCTTCCATATCCTTTCGTATACCTTCACATTTTGGAACTTCTCTTACAAAAGCATGGTTTTTCATTCCATATTCTCGAAATTGTTCTGATCTGGAACATGCAGATAGAGATAAAGGAATAAAATTCTGTCCAAAAAAAGCTGGATCCACAGGGTAAGGTCTTCTGGTAAAATGCAGAACAGCAATTTTTCTGGGCGGAATTTGTCTTTTAGTTGAATACACACATTTATACTTATATAAACAGTTTAAAAACATTACTTTTTATCTTAATTCTCTGTTCTATAATCTTTTTGTACTTCTCCCATTAAAATAAAACATTTCCTCAAACCTAGCTCCCCAATTTTTTCTATATATTCCAGGTTCTATAGTAAAAACCGTATTTTTTATCCTATCTTTTGATTTTTTCCCAAAAGAAGGGCTCTCATGAACTTCTAATCCAATACCATGCCCTAAACTATGCATTTGCTCAGGTAATTTATATTTTTTATATAACTTATCTGTAAATTCTGAAAGTTCCTTTGCAAACTCGCAATTTTTACTTTCATCTGCAATCTCATATGCAATCTGTTCAGCAGTTTCGTAATCCTTTTCCCAGGGTCCTTTTGAAAGAAAGAAGCATCTTGATACATCTCCACAATATCCTTGGTATTTTACCCCATAATCCACAAGAACAACATTTTTCAATTTATAATCTCTAGGGGTGTAATGAGGAAAAGAACTATTTTTTCCCGAGGCAACAATTGGTTTGAATGCAGGTTCCAATTCTTTTTCTATAGTTTCTCTAAGTAAATATTTTTCTATTTCTTTTTCAGTTTTGAATTTCTTTAGCTCAACTGAATTTATAATTTCTCTTGAAATTTCTGCTGCTTTTTTTAATTTAGTTATTTCAAAATCCTTTTTGACAGTTCTTTGTTTTATTAATTCTTCTGATACATCCTCAGTTCTGCAAAATTTTTTTATAAAATTATGCATTTTTACATTTATATTTTCTCCATCTATCCCTACTTTTCTTCCTTTCAATAATTTTGCTAATATTCTTTTAAGATCTCCATAGACCTCTATTTTTCCAGAATAATTTTCACGTGCAAGTTTATAATTCATTTTTGAAACTATTAAAATTTTCTTCTTTTCATCTATGAATATAAAAGAATGATCATATAGTTTCATACCTAATCCAGAAAAATAAATAAAATTTGCATTTGTTTCCTCCCCAGAATACAATAAAAAAGGAATATTCATCTTATTACACCTCAATTTCAGCAACTCCTCTTACCCCATCCCATTTTTTCTTCCATTTCTTTATGGCTATTCTATTTTTAAAAAAAGGAGCATTTGCAACAAAGGTTTCTCCTTCTCCCCCTTCTAGCATTTTATGTATCCCCTGAACATTTAATTCTTTAAAATCCATACCAAGATGTTTTTCGTTTAATCCTTCAGCAGATACTGCGGTAACATATGTTTCAAAATATTCTTTTATTTCTTTAATCAAAACATCTTCTTTATGCCACAAAGGAGAATACACTGGTATTCCCAACTCCTCCCCAATTTTTTCTATTCTTTGTTTTTGATATTCACTTGCAATAGCTCCTGTAATTATTGCTTCAGCGCCAATTTCAACAAGCTTTTTTTTCAAATCCTCCAATTCTTTTTTTCCATCTGTTTCAACAAATTTAATTTCTAAACCCATTTCTTTTGCCTGTAATTTTGTCTTATTTATATTAGGATGATGGAACATCATTGAATACTCTTCGCTTTCCACAGAAACAAGAATAATTTCCCATCCTTGGAATATTCCCCAAAAGGTCGCATAAACAGAATCCTTACCTCCTGAGAACAAGCAAGCTGCTTTCATAACTCATAATTAAAATATTACTGCTTTAAATGTTTCTTATGCCTATTAAAACAATAATTTTTGATTTAGATGGGGTATTATACCGCGGAGAACAAGCAATTTCTGGTTCACAAGATGCTTTGAAAAAAATAAGAAATTCTGGAAAACAACTTTTTTTCCTTACAAATGCAGGAACCATGAGCAGAAAAGACAGAGCTGAAAGATTAAGGAAATTTGGTTTTGAAGTCCAAGATGACGAAGTTTTTACTTCTTCTTATGGAGTAGCTCATTATATCTCAAATGCTAAAAGAAACTCCTCTGTTTACTGCATAGGGGAAGCAGGTTTAAAGGAAGAACTTTCTTCATTTGGCATATTCTTAACCGAACAAAAACCTGATTTTGTTGTGGTTGGTTTAGACAGGGCAGTCACTTATGCTAGAATTGCAAAAGCATACAGATTGATTTCTTCAGGTTCAAAATTCATTGCAACAAATATGGATTCAACCTTTCCTGTTGAGGATGGTTTACTTCCAGGCGCAGGCACAATTGTACATGCATTGGAATATTCTACAGGAATAAAACCTTTGGTAATTGGAAAACCAAGTATGTATCTTCTAGATATGATCTTAAAAAAATGCGGAAATAAGAAAGAGGAAATTCTATTCGTAGGTGACAGAATAGAAACAGACATCCTAATGGCAAAAAAAGCAGGTATATTATCAGCACTTGTTCTTTCTGGAGTTTGTAAAAAAGAGGATCTAAAAAAAATAAGCAAAGACCAAAAACCAGATTATATTTTCAATTCAGTTTCTGATTTAGTAAAAATACTTTAGGCGCCTTCAATTATATCGCGTATATCTCCGTCGCTGCCGCCGAGCATATCCGGTGAAAACAATTCCTCTTCAAGATTAACAGTTTTCTCCATTTGAGTTTCCTCTATTTTTGCTTGGGGTTCTTCAGTGTTTATTATACTAAAAGTAACTTGTATAGAACTTCCGCATCTCGAACATTTTGCATGCATGGTAAGTTCGTTTAATATAAATTCTGAACCTATTGTAAAACTTGATTCCAATCCGCAGTTGGAACATCTTATTGATTTTCGGAATTCAGTCATGATCGCACCAATTTCCCTTCTCTTTTATACTTTTTAAATCTTGCGAATTACGCTTTATTCTATAGTTTTTGGGTTCTTTAGCGGACTTTTAACAAACTCTCTGAGTACTCTTCCAGTAGGTATGTCTATGATATTGGACGGACATTTATATTTTGTTTCTCCTCCATCTATAACTAAGTCTGCTTTTTTTACTATTTCTTTGGAAAGTTGTGTAAAAGATACAGGCGATTCTTTTCCGCTTATATTCGCACTTGTTGTTATAAGCGGAACAGTGATTTTTTTCATAACTTCTTGTATAAATCTATATTCTGGAACTCTTATACCTAACCTTTCAGTTTTTGTTACAGGAATTTTCTTTTTGCTTCTTTTGACTAATAATGTGTAAGGCCCAGGAAAATATTTTTTTATTTCTTTGCTTTCCTTTTTTCCTATTTTACAATATTCTTCAATCATTTTCAAATCTTTTATAATTACAGACAAAGGACATTTTTTTTCTCTTTTTTTAATTAGATAAATCCTATCCACTACTTTCTTATCAAGAGCATTTCCTCCTATTCCATATACTGTATCTGTAGGATAAACAACTATTTTTCCTTTGTTTATTGCTTCAGCTGTTTTTTCTACAGCAGACTCAAAATTTTCAGATAATTTTATTATCTTCATGCTAATTCTAGAAACTGAAAAGATTTAAATTCCCTTTCATAAAAGGTCTTTTTTCACTCTTTCTACCCCTAATGCAAATAACAAGTTCCCTAATCGTGGTCCTTTTTCTTTTCCTATGAGTGCAGTATACATTTTCCTGAACATTTCCTCAGGTTCAATATTTTTTTTCTTGGAATATTCAAAAATTTCATTATGTATCTCTATTGCGCCCATTCCTTGTTTCAAATTTTTAATTAATTCTCTTACATCATTATCATTTGTTTTTTGTCCTATATATCTGAATTCGTATTGTTCCGGAACAAAATCCATATCAACCCAATTTTCAATATATTTTTTCAAATATTCCACTCCTTCTACATCTTCCATAATTTCCTGAACTTTTTTCCAATCCTTGTACACTTGATATGCAAGAAGTATGTCCCCAAAGGATTTTTTCCACTTAACTCCGTTCGGACACAATCGGTAAGATTGTATTTTCTTTTGTGTTGCTCTATCTATTTTTTCCAATTCCACCTCACTTGTTTCTTCACTTATTTTTCCTATTTTTTCAAATTCATCATACAATCTCATCAAATTCTCTTTTGTGGGAACAATATCTATATTCTCAGTGAGATCTGGTTTTAGAAGTGAATATGCAATCATTTGAGGTGGGATTAATTTAGAAAGTTCTGCAATTCCCATTCCTGTTCCCTTTGATTTCGAATATTTTCTTCCTTGAAATAATATAAATCCAAATCTATAAGCAATCGGAGGTTCTTCTTTGAACATTTTAAGATATATTTCCTTTAAGGTATCATAACTTCCTCCTTTAGTATGATGGTCTATACCTGCACCTTCCAGATTAGTTTTTAATATTCTATGCCACGAAGGCCAGTGTATTCTCCACAATAACTTATACTTGTGATTTTCTATTTTTGATTTTCCTTTGTATCCGCATCCCCTGGTATATTTTACATCCTTATCGCAAATATATTCATATTCATTTTCGGATAAAGAAAGTACTCTGGTTGTTGCAATCTTTCCGCATTGTTCGCATATAGGCATTAGAACTGAAAATTCATTACTCAATTTTCTTCCAGAAGTTTCTTCTATTATCTCTTTTGCTAGTTTCTCATTTTTAATAAAAAATAAGGCATGTTCGTCAAACTTTCCTTGTTCATAATATTCATTTATCCTTATTAAATTTACATCTAAATTCATAGTTTTCATTATTTCTCTAGCTTCGTCAAGATAATGATCCCCGAAACTTTTGCTTTTTCCTGTAGGGTCTGGTACATTGCATAATGGTTTCCCTAAATGAGGTTCAAGCACTTCTTTATACTGCTCCATAGACATTGGAACAGAATCAAAAGCATCAAGTATATCTGCTATAAAATAAAATTTTGTATCATATCCCTGCTTTTTCAAAACTTTTTGTACTGTTCCCGGAAATAAAAATTCACATACAGTACCAAAATGGGTTGGACCTGAAGTGGTCATCCCCCCACTAACTATATATGGGGGAGAGTATCTTTCCTTTACTTTTTCAGCTAATTGTTCTACCCAGTGCATTTGCATTTCAACACCTTTTTCTTGCTTTTCTCCAGAATTCATAAGTAAATACTAATGATGTCATCTCTACAAATAAATTCATTAGAATAGTAATTATTAATACTAATAATAAAATTGATCCTCCTATAATCAAAAACATATTATTTTGAAGCATAAGAGATATTCCGACAAATGCAAATCTTGCGAATATTTGAATCGGTAAATTTACTATTGATATTATTACTCCCATAATTAAACCAAATGATATATTGAATCCAATCGTCTCAAATAAATTATTTTTTACGATCTCATATGATTTTTTTACTGCTTCCCGTAGTCCCTTTCTTTCTATATACATCTCAAATAATACAAACTGGATTATAAATCTAAAAATTAACATAATTATTACAAATAAAATTATCCAAATCAGTGAAATCCAAACAGCTCCTAGGAGTAATGTAAAAAAAGAAAATACACTTGCTTCTGCATCATTTCCCCCATTTCCATTAATTCCGTACAATCCGCCGAATACCATAAGATATAGTAGTATTACTGGAATTATTCCTATTAAACAAAATGCAAAATAAAACAAATTATATTTTATCCACGGGACCAAATTGTTTTTTGCGTTTTCAATGATTTTTATTTCTTTTTTATTAATTATATTATCAATTATATTATATTTTACAGATTCTATAATTCCTAATAATATCAAACTTAATAGTATTAAGATTCCAATTATTGCCCAGATTATCAATGGATCTATAACTGCTAAAGATATAATTCCTATTCCTAATAATAAACTTATAAAAGTAAATATTGCAATCCCTATAACTAAAATTTTAATGAAATATATGCTGATTTTTTTCCAGCTATCTCTGAGTTCTGCCCATCCTTTCCGATATGCATTAACTACAAAATCAATTTTATCCTCTTTTTGTTTTTTTTGTATGTTCTGAGTATTTATTTTTGTATCTGTTTTTGTATTTTTCATAATGCACTTGTGCAGGGCGTTGTTTTAAAAATATTTCTATAAATATTTATCCTTTGTCAGCGGCCATAGGAAAAGGGAGACACCCGTTCCCATTCCGAACACGGAAGTTAAGCCTTTTCACGATGGTTCCTGTACTGCTCTATGAGTGGGAAAGACCATTGTTGCTGACATCTTCTACTTATTTATCTAATTTAGTGAATTATACTTATAAAAAATAAAAAAATAAAATTATTTTCTGTTAAAGAATACCAGACCCGAAGATGCTATTCCTAAGAACATCAAACCCAGAGGACAACATACTCCTGCTCCACTTGTTAAATTTTCAATTACCGTTATACCGGTATCCAGGGCTTCGGATTGTGTTCCGCTTAATATTGAAACATCAACTTTATACCAAACTCCGTTTTGATAGGAATCAATAAAACAATAAGCCTCGGAAACTGTGTAATAATCATTATATGTTTGGCATTTATAAAAATATTCAAATCCATTTGATGTTTTTTTACTCCATCCATAAGAGATATATAATTCTTCTTCTGTTTTCCACTGACTCTCAGTTAAACTCTCAGTTTCAACTTTTACCATAGTTATTTCATCACTAGTTGAATATTCAGCAGATCCTGAAGAAGTCTCCCCATTTGAATTTTTTATTTCAAGTTGTGTCCCAGATATCGTATCTGGAAATGCTCCTGAAAACACTAATCCCAATATTAACAAAGCAAATAATACATTTTTCATAAATTAATTTTACCTATATTATTTTAAATTCTTGCACTGCTTCTTTTTCTATGGAACATTCTGAAAGAGCATTAAAAGATATAAAAAAATTAGAATCATTCCTAAAAAAATTTAAATCTCTAAGACTTAATGAAAAATATCCATCTATTTTTGATCATTGTTTAAACTATTTTAAAGATTCAAAACATTATTTTGAAAAAAAAGATTATTTCAGTTCTTTAGGATGTTCTAATTATGCTTATGGAATGCTTGAATCTTTATTATTTTTAGAAAAAGGAAAATATTTCCACGAATTAGAATAGTTATTTCTCCTCAAATTCTATAGCTTCATAAATAAAAAATTCCATTCCTTCTTTCATCCATTCATCTTCATTTAGTCCAGCTTTTAAACATAAATTTCCTAAAAATTCTTCTTTTTCCGGAAGCTGTTCCCAAACCACAGGGAGAAAAGTTGCTCTATTCCATCCTTTTTTTATAATCAATCCATGTCTCTTTGGTTCAAGTTTATCAAGAAGTTCCTTATAATCCATTATTTCAAGTTTTTCAGGTTTTGTAAGTATAGAAATACTTATTTTTATTTTATTTAATTCATCAAATCTTAAAGGATAGAATCTAGGATCTTCATTTGCAGCAGCAACCGCATTTTGTATAACATCGTTTATCAATGGTCTCGATGCTTCCAGCATTCCCATACACCCTCTCAATTCATTGCTCTCTTTTTCGTGTATGCTTACAAAACATGCGCCGTCCTGCAAAAGTTTTTCACTAGGAATTTCCTTTGCTTCAACTTCCATTATTTCCCCATTTTTCATATAATACTCTATCGCTTTTCTTGCAGTTTTCAAAAGAAATTCCTTTTCTTTATTATTATACTCTATTTTTTCATTCATAAAAAGCATAACACCCGTATCCAACTACCCTATCCTTACTCCCACTCGTATCTCCGGAATTTTTATACTCTAAAAATTTTCCTTTCCATTTTTTTAATTTAGCAATCTGCATCAAAGTCAAAATTCCTTCTTTTCCGCATGCCTCAACGAAATCTTCTACTTTTCCAATATCCAAGGAAGGTATTGATCTATTTGCAACAGAATCAATTCTTAACGCTTGAGAACACGAATAATAATGACTCAAATCAGTGCTAATTATTAATAATGTTTTTTCATCACATTCTTTTGAAAGTTGATTTGCGAACATTCTATAGGAAACTTCTCCTGTAAGCAAAGCATAACATCTTAATTTTCCAAGAACCATCTGCAAGAATGGAAGCTGGACTTCCAGAGAATGTTCTTTTTTATGTGCAATATTATAATTACGAATGTTGTCTTTTTCAGGAAATTTTTCCATTTCAACTTTTCCCAATGGAGTTTCCCAGAATTCATCTTCTGATTGTGCTACTCCAGGAAATCTTGTAAAATGGGATGGACCTATCAAAACTATTTTTTCATACTCTCTCTTTTTCTTTTGTAATAATTTATATCCAACTGCAGCAACAGGGCCAGAATAAATATAACCTGCATGAGGCACAATAAGTGCTTTCAATTCACCATCAATTTCTTTTTCTTCAGCACTTTCAATAAATGAATTTATCATTTCTCTTAACTCTGATTTTTCACCAGGATAAAAAGTTCCTGCAGCAGCAGGATATCTTACTGTCA
>JAQTSF010000088.1 GCA_028711485.1 Candidatus Iainarchaeum sp. | reverse complement strand
GGAAATAGAAATCCTGATAGTAATATTAAGGAACTTGAAGAGAGAATTTTAAAAGAGGCTAATAGTTTAGGAATAGGTCCGATGGGATTAGGAGGAAAAACAACTTTGTTGGATGTTAAAATATGTTCAACGCACAGACATCCTGCATCCTATTTTGTAGATGTTTCCTATTCCTGTTGGGCGCTTAGAAGAAATACAATTGTAATGGAGAGAAAAGAGTATGAACAATAAAAAATTAAATACTCCATTGGATGAAAGTGTGGAACTGTTGGAAGCTGGAGATAAAGTAGAAATAACTGGGGAAATAATTACTGGAAGAGATAGAGTACATGCATTTCTTGCAGAATCGAAAAAAGAACTTCCGTTTTCACTTAAAGGTTCAATAATCTATCATGTCGGACCAATCGTACAAAAAGAATTTTCAGAATGGAAAATTACCGCAGCAGGCCCTACAACAAGCATAAGAGAAGAAATTTACGAAGATAGAGTAATCGAAATGTATGGAATAAAAGCAGTGATGGGAAAGGGCGGAATGGGAGAACGGACAAAAAATGCTCTTATAAAAAATAACGCAGTTTATCTTCATGCAATAGGAGGAGCTGCTGCTCTACTAGGAAAACATGTGGAAAAAGTTTTGGGAGTTTATAAACTTGAGGAATTTGGTTCCCCGGAAGCAATGTGGAAATTGCAGGTTAAGGATTTTCCAGCAATAGTGACAATGGATTCAAAAGGAAATAGTATTCATGAAAAAATAGAGCAAGAATCTTATAAAAAATTGCAGGAATTGATAAAATAATAAATTTTATATTGAACCAACTATGCTGAATTATTTTTGAATTGACTTTTCTTTTTCTAATCTCCTTTTTATAGTTTTTAAACTTACAAATGAGTCTCTTTCCATCTCATCCAGTCTAAATAATATCATTTTTGCCTCGGATTCAAGTTTAGGAATTAAAACAAATTCAAGAGAATTAACTCTTCTTTTTGTTTTTTCTATTTCTAGAATAAGTCTTTTTATTGCAGTTTCTGTTTCTGCAATTTTCATTATCATTTCAAAAACTCTTCCGAATTTTGAGACAACATCATCTATTTTGACACTGGTTCCTGATATTGAATATCCTCTTTCAGTAAGTGGTTTGAGCTGAACATTATCTGCTTCTATAATAGGTATTTTTACACCCATTACATTGGTTACTTCCATATCAAGAGAAATTTCTCTTCTGCAGCTAAGAGCAACACTGTCAAGTTCAACTGCAGGATGATGCAATTGAGCAATATACATTGATTTGTAGGCTTCTGCAATTATTGAATTAAGTTCAGCTCTGAGATTTTTTGCTTTTTTCAAAATTTTAAAAAATTCTAATATTAACGCATCCCTTTTTTGCTTTAGCAGTTTATGTCCTTTTTTTGCAAGGGCAATTTTGCCCTTAAGTTTCAGGAGTTCCATCCTTGTTGGTATTACTTCCGACATTTCTTATCACTCTTCAGATTTAACTTTTGTACTAGTTTTTTTATAATACTTTGAACCGTATTTTTCTATATACTCCTGTTTTATTCTCTTAAGTTCGGTTTCGGGAAGACCGGATAAAAGCTCCCAACCAAGTTCCAGGGTATCTTCAATAGTTCTGTCTTCATAGGGTCCCTGCCTTACAAATCTGTTTTCAAAAGCATCTGCAAATTTAAGGTATTTTCTATCTATTTCAGAAAGTGCCTCCTCTCCAACTACTGCACTTAAACTTCTCAAATCTCTTCCTCCTGCATAAGCTGCGTAAAGCTGGTCGGAAACTCCTTTGTGGTCTTCTCTTGTTTTTCCTCCTCCTATACCTGAATTCATCAATCTTGAAAGGGAGGGAAGAACATCAACCGGAGGGAAAATTCCTTTTCTATGTATGTCTCTGGAAAGAATTATCTGTCCTTCTGTAATATAACCTGTAAGATCAGGAATTGGATGGGTTTTGTCATCTCCAGGCATTGTAAGAATTGGGAATTGTGTTACTGTTCCTTTTCTTCCTCTTATTCTCCCTGCTCTTTCATAAATTGTAGATAAATCTGTGTACATGTATCCGGGATAACCTCTTCTTCCAGGAACTTCCTGTCTTGCAGAAGAAATTTCACGCAAGGTTTCACAATAATTAGTCATGTCTGTAATAATAACAAGAACATGCATATCCTGTTCATAAGCAAGATATTCTGCAGTACTTAACGCCAATCTAGGAGTAATTATTCTTTCAACTGAAGGATCGTTTGCAAGGTTCAAAAATAAAACTGCATTTTCCAGAGCCCCGGTTTTTTCAAAATCTCTCATAAAGAAGGATGCTTCTTCATTTGTAATTCCAACTGCTGCAAATACAACTGCAAAGTTTTCCTCTTTTTTTCTTACTTTTGATTGTCTTGCAATCTGCACTGCAAGCTGATTGTGAGGAAGTCCTGCTGCAGAAAATATGGGTAATTTTTGGCCTCTTACAAGCGTGTTCATTGAATCAATTGTTGAAATACCTGTTTGTATGAAATCACTTGGGGGATCTCTTGAATAAGGATTAATTGGAAGTCCATTTACATCCACTTTTTCCTCTGCAATAACTTCCGGACCTTTATCTTTTGGTTTTCCTAATCCATCAAAAACTCTTCCGAGCATAGAAGTACTTAAACCTATAGTCATTGTTTCTCCAAGGAAACGAACAGAACTTCTTTGGGTATCAATTCCCGAAGTGCTTCCAAAAACCTGCACAACTGCAATGCTCTTGCTTATATCAAGCACCTGTCCTTTTCTTCTATCCCCGTTTGGAAGCATTATGTCTACAATTTCCCCGTAACTCACTCCGCTTACATTCTCAACAAAAACAAGCGGACCTGCGATTTGATTTATTGTTTTATATTCTTTCATAAATAACACCCTAATTTTTAGAAACAGAATCAAATTCGGAATCTATATGTTCCATCAATTTTTCAAAATCTTTAAGACGATCATTTGGAATTTCCTTCATTCTTGCAATTTTATTTATTGAACTCATATCTTTTATCTTCTTTAGTTGAATTCCTGCATCTAGAAGACCTTGTAATCTTTCGTGGAATCTTGCAATTAATTTTAACATTAAGTATTGTTTTTTTAGAGAAGCATGGGCATCAACATCGCTGTATGCATTTTGCTGTAAATAATCTTCTCTGAGCATTTTTGTAACCAATAGAATTCCTTGTTCTTTTTCCGGAAGTGCATCCGGACCTACAAGCTGAACAATTTCCTGTAGTTCAGATTCCTTTTGTAATAACGCCATTGATTCTTTTCTTAATTTAGTGAAATCAGAAGACACATT
>JAQTSF010000087.1 GCA_028711485.1 Candidatus Iainarchaeum sp. | reverse complement strand
GAATCTTCTAAAAATAAGCAAAGTTTAACAGATATGTTAAGAGCAAATCCTTTTATTTTTTCTACAGTTGTTTTAGGAGTGCTGGCTATGGCATTTTTAATTATTCTTGTTTCTGGGGGAAGTTTTACTGGTAAAGTTATTTCTGGAGATGAGGCAGGGCAAACCCTCCTTGAATTTTATGAATCTGTAGGAGCAGAAGGATTGATTTTGCTTTCTGTTGAAGATGTGAGTGGAGTGTATAAAATTACTTTTGATTATGAGGGTTCAAAAATTCCGGTTTATATTACCAAAGATGGGAAATTTGCGGGTTCTTTAAGCGCAGTTACTCCCTTAGGAAACGATGGAGATTCTGTTAAACCAGATGAAACCATTTTGGAATGTGTCGGAGATTATGGAATTTCAGAAGATACTATAATATTTTATTATTCTAATTCTTGCGGATGGTGTTCAAAAATGAAGCCGGGTGTAACGGTTCTTGAACAGAAAGGATACAATATCTTTCGAATTGAAGCCGGTGGAGAAGATGATTCTATAATTGATGATTGTGTTAGGGCTCATATGACTAGCAGTGGTGTTCCACAATTTATCTGTGTTAAAACAGGGGAGATAAAGGTTGGAGCATTTACAGATAATGAAAGTAACTTGAATCAGGAAGCTTTGGATAAGTGGGCTGAATCCTGTGTATCATAATTAGTTTGAATAAACCCTCTAAAATATTTTTATTACATAAATCTTTTTAAACTTCTTTTTTAAAAGGTAATTATGAAGAAAAAATTTCTTACTTCTGAATCTGTGACAGAGGGACACCCAGATAAAATTTGTGACCAAATTTCTGACGCAATTCTTGATGATTTGTTAAAGCAGGACCCTTATTCTAGGGTTGCAGTAGAATGTTTAGCAACAACAGGAAGTATTCATATTGCCGGAGAAGTAACTACTAAAGGATATTGTGATGTTCAAAAAATAGCAAGAGATACTCTCAGAAAAATTGGATATACAAACCCCAAATTTGGTATTGATGCAGATGATGCGGGGGTTTGGGCCGCAATTCACCAGCAAAGCCCAGATATTTCTCAGGGAGTAGATGAAAAAGAAGGACACGAACAAGGAGCGGGTGACCAGGGAATGATGTATGGTTATGCTTGTATAGAAACAGACGAATTAATGCCCTTACCAATTATGTTAGCACATAAACTAACCAAAAGAATGGCGCAAGTTAGAAAGGAGGGAATAATACCTTATCTTGGACCAGATGGGAAAAGTCAAGTGACTATTGAATATCAAGAAAAAATTCCAAAAAGACTTGAGGCAATTGTAATTTCACAACAGCATACAAAGGAAATATCAGAAAAATCTTTAAAAGAATTAATTGAAAGAGAAGTAATTCAAAAAATAATTCCAAGAAGTTTAATTGATGAAAGAACAAAATACCATATCAACCCAACAGGAACGTTTATTATTGGCGGACCCGAAGGAGATACTGGTGTTACTGGAAGAAAAATAATAGTAGATACGTATGGAGGTGTTGGAAAACATGGGGGCGGTGCTTTTTCGGGAAAAGATCCTACTAAAGTAGATAGAAGTGGAGCCTATGCCGCAAGATACATAGCAAAAAACATTGTCGCTTCTGGATTGGCAGATGTATGTGAAGTTCAGTTAAGTTATGCAATAGGTATTGCCGAACCAATAGAAATAGATGTAGACTGTTTGGGGACAAATAAACTTTCAGAAGAACTAATTGTTAAATGGGTGCGGGAATATTTTCCGTTAAAGCCAGCAGAAATAATAAAAAGATTAGATTTAAGAAAACCTATTTATGAAAAAACCGCGTGTTACGGGCATTTTGGAAGAATTGAAGGCGAAGGATTTGCTTGGGAAAGAGAGTGTGAAGAGTTTATGTTAAAAGTTTTATCTGAAACTTACTGATTGTTACATAAATATTCAATCTCTTCTTCATTTAACTTAAGTTCTTTTTGAATTGGGGTATTGAATTTAATGATTTGTTTTAAGATTGGATATTCTTGTAGGGCTCTCTTTTCTCCAATATGCACATGATTGGCATATTTTTTGGCAATTGCTTTTTTCTTTGCTGTTCTTTGGTTATTAATCCATATTTTTAAAATCCTTGATGGTTTCTTATAACTTGTAAATCCTGTTTTGGGGTTCTTTTTTGATGCTGCAATTCCATAACTTAATAAAATGTTTTCATATACCAAAAATCTCCAATATTGTTGCTTGTAAATTCTGTTCTTAAAAATATCTGATTTACTTAATCTGTCAAAAGCGTTAGATAGTTCTTTTCGTTCATACTCATAAGGAATATTTTCTTCTATCCAGAGCATTATTTCATCGATTGGCATGTTTACAGGTTCGAAAACTCTTAGTGTTTCTTCTGTGGGTCTATTTTTGAAAATTTGTTTAAGGGCATTAAATATATCTCCCTCTTTGTTTCTTTCATCAAATATTACAGATTCAGGATTTTCGACGTTTGCTATTGTTTGCAAATCATTTATTGCTGCGCGTAAGTCTCCCCTTGATTTTACAGCAATGCTTGTTAAAACTGAGTTATCTATAAATTTTCCCTCCTTTTTTAAGATATTAATTAAAATATCTTTGATAACTTTGTATTCAATTTCTTTCAACTGAACCACTTCTGATTCTTTTCTTATTGGTGCTAAGCTTTTATCCCAAATATAGTTGGCTGTAATTATCGTTGGGTAGGGGGTTGAGTTTATTATTGAAAGAAGTTCAGTCACACCGCCATAATCTATTCTAGAGATTCCATCGATTTCATCTACTAAGATAATCTTATTTTGTTTTGTTAAGGATTTTTGTTCTGTGACTGGTCTAAGAATTTCATTCAGTTTTGTTTTGTTTCTTAAATCGCTTGCGTTTAATTCAAAAAGCTCAGAATTGATTTCCTTTGCTATAACATATGCAAGAGTTGTTTTTCCTATTCCCGGAGGTCCGTGTAACATAATTGCCTTTTTTTTTGGAAATTCGTGAATAAACTTTTTGAGCTTAGAAATTGTTTCCTCTTGTCCTTTAATTTCTTCGAACTTTTTCGGTCGATATTTTTCTATCCAAGGCATTTTAATCTTTTCCTAACCCAGCTAATACAAAACTTGCTAAAAGTGATTGTAGCTGTATGAATGGGTCAGAGCCTTCGACAATTCTGAATTCTGTTTCTCCTGTTTTTTCTGTAAGTTTTACTTTGATTTCTGGCTCAACTGGTAAGTTCCAAATTTCTTTTTGAAGTGCTTTGATTACATCTTGACCAGAAATGCTTTCTTTTAACATTATATCCAAAAGTTTT
>JAQTSF010000086.1 GCA_028711485.1 Candidatus Iainarchaeum sp. | reverse complement strand
ATAGATCTGAAAAGATAAAATTAGATAAATATCTAAATGTCTCAGATACAAACATCTCGGATTTGTTTGATAAAATAATTGAAGGATATAGAACAGGAAAAGATATCAGTAAACTTCTTGAAAAAGTGAAACATGAAAGAATGGCGCTTCTTAGAGCAGGAATAAGGGCAATAAATCAAGGAGCTCCATATTTTAAAATAAGCAAAAGCCAGATGGCGTATTATCTTCTTAAAATGATATTCGATCAGGATTGGAAAATGGTTTTTAAGAATTTGCTTATTGAATTATACAACGAAAAAACAAATTATCCAATACATTTTGTAGCAGGCGTTAGTAGAATTTACAGAGAATATACTGATAAAGCAAATGAATGGATTGAAGAACTTATTGGAAATATGGATAATGAAGAGATAGTTTCTCTTATATCAGAAATGAACAATGAAGAATTAGTATTAAAACTTAAAAGACAAATAATGTTTATAGCAAGAGATGATGTAGGAAAAAATAAATCAAATGCAATAAGTGCATTGTCAAGTATTTGGAATGATGAGGATGTAATAAAATTATTGATCGTTCTTCTTAAAAGAAAGGATGAAGAAACCCAAAACCAAATCCTTAATGCGCTTATACTTAAAGGCAAAATAAGCAATCAAAATTTATTTGAACAGATTAAAGAGATAGAAAAAACAACTGCAAACCCATACATCAGAAACCTTGCAAAAAGATTAATAGGTTGAAACTATGGAAATTATCAGAATCCCAGAAGAGCGTATAAGAATATTGATAGGACAAAACGGAAAAACAAAAAAAGAAATAGAAAATAAAGCAGGTGTAGAATTAAAAATATCAAAAGATGGAGAAGTAGCAATAGAAGGAAGTGAGGATAAGGTATATTTCTCAAAAGAGATAATAAAAGCAATAGGAAGAGGATTTTCTCCTAAAATTGCCCTAAAATTATTAAAAGATGAAAAAACACTTGAAATAATAAATCTAAAAGAATTTGGAAATACACAAAATGCGATAAAACGGATAAAAGCGAGGATAATTGGAGAAGAAGGAAAAGTAAAAAAAGAAATTGAGTCTGCAACTGACAGCGATATAAGTATATATGGAAATACTATAGGGATTATAGCAAATTATGACTGCGTAGATTACTCCAAACAAGCAGTTATGAAAATAATATCTGGAGCAGAACATTCAACTGTCTTCAATTACCTTTCAGAGGTTAAGAGAAAACTATTCCAGGAGAGGCTGAAATAATGAGCGAGGAAAATATATTTTCAAAATTCAAAGAACATTCTATAGCTGAATTTTTTAAAAAGAATAGACAAATGTTAGGATTTTCAGGGAAAATAAGGTCTATGACTACAATCATACATGAATATGTCACTAACAGCTTGGATGCATGCCAGGAAGCAGGCATACTTCCGGACATTTATATAGAAATAAAAGAAATGGATAAAGATGCTGGTAAGTATAAGATAATAGTTGAGGACAATGGGCCTGGAATTCCCAAAACACATTTAGGAAAAGCACTTGGAATGATGCTTGCAGGAACAAAATTCCATAGATACATACAACAAAGGGGACAACAAGGAATAGGAGCTTCGGGATGTACAATGTATGCAATATTAACAAGTGGAAAAGGAATACACGTACAATCAAGATATAAAGGGAAAAAAATTGAATGTGATTTATCTGTGGATTTCAAAACAAATTCTCCTGTAATGGAAAATGTAATTGAAACTGAAGATGGTGCTTCCGGAGTAAAAATAGAGGCTGAATTTGGAGAATTAAAATATGAAAAAAGTAATTACGGGCCTTATGAGTATATACGAAGAACCGCACTTGTAAATCCGTATTTAAAAATTACATTCAAAGATCCTTATGGAGAAGTTTTTATTTTTCAGAGATCAAGTGAACAGATTCCTAAAAAACCAAAAGAGATACAGCCTCACCCCTTAGGAATAACTGCGAATGATCTCTTGGAAATGGCAAAAAGAGAAAAAAAATTCAACAGAATTTCTTCTTTTCTCCAGAATAGATTTTCAAGAATAACTTCTTCAAAAGTAAATGAAGTAAAAGAATTGGTTAAGGAAGTTGATTTTAATAAAAATCCTTCTGAAGTAGTATGGGAAGAAGCTGAAAAAATAGCAAAAGCATTCAAACAAGTAAAATGGATATCTCCAAGTCCTGAAGGAATAGAACCAATAGGAGGAGAATTGATAGAAAAATCATTTATAAATGTATTAAATCCTGAAATGGTTGCAGTTATTGAAAGGAAACCTGCAATTTATCGTGGAGGAGTTCCATTTATTGTTGAAACTTGTATAGGATATGGAGGAGGAATAAGCCAAACTAATAAGAAAGGAGAAATAATGAGATTTGCAAACCGATCGCCGCTTCTTTTTGATTCGGGAGGATGTGCAATAACTGAAACAGTGAAACAAATTGATTGGAAGAGATATGGATTCAAGGAGTTCGAAGAAGAACCGGTTGTAGTGGTTGTAAATATTTCAAGCCCGCATATACCTTATGTAAGCGCAGGAAAACAGTCAATTTCAAATGAAGAAGAAATATCAGATGAAATAAAGAATGCAATTATGGGAGCTTCGAGAGAAATACAGAAATATCTATCTGGGAAAAGAAGAGAAAAAGAAAAGGAAGGTAGAAAGAAAGTAGTAGAGAGATATGTGCAACAATTCGCAAAAGACCTCTCAGAACTTGCAGAAAGCGGAAAACCAGAGGATATTGAATCCATGCTTCACAGAATGATAGAAAAAAAATACGGTGAATAATTATGGAAATAGATATGGATGAAAAAACTTCTCTTCAAAAATTGAAAAATCTTGGAAAAGAAATGTATATAGATGTTATAAGCGGGGAATCCCCTAAATTTGAAACTCCTTTGAGAACAAAAACCAATATAAGTTATGATGAAAAAGTTGAATGCCTTAAACTTGGAGAGAAAAAGGAGCTTAGAAAATTCCTAAGTGTATCCCAGGCAAGAACATTCATGCAAACATTAGCTGTTGCAAATAAAACAAAAAAATTCCTGGAAGAAAATCTGCATACTAGTATAAGAGGTCTTTACTATCAGCTGAAATTTAGTTTAGGGGAAAATCTTGATGAAAGTTTATTTGAGGAACAGAGTGAATCGAATGCATTGATAGAAGACCTTGAAGCAACACTTGGGGTAAAAAGAGAGGATTTGCATTTAACAACTGATAGAAAAGGAGTGCTTGCAGGACCGGTAAAAATAAAAGATAAATTTGCAGGTGAAGAAAATATAATAGATGGTGAAAAACAGGGAAGAAGCGGGTGGATGATACCTAGTG
>JAQTSF010000085.1 GCA_028711485.1 Candidatus Iainarchaeum sp. | reverse complement strand
GTAGAGTATGAAAATAATATCTATTTTTTTAATCATACTTCTTATTTCCAATTCTTTTTCTCTATGTTCAGGAACAACAGATGGTTATGTTCCTGCAGTTTCAGGTTCAAAAGGAATTATTATTCCTATTAAAATATCATTAACTGAAGGATCAGGAAAAAATTATATTTCAACTTATCCATTTGTAGGAATAACTACGCAGGAATCAATAAATACAGCTGCAATTGCAGCATATTATCTTTCAAATATCGAGAGAAAAAATTGTGATATTATACTGGAATTTTCTGAAGATTATGCTGAACAAGTGGATGGTCCAAGTGCAGGAGCTGCAACCTCAGTAATCCTATATGGTCTTATAAACAATCTTACTTTTAAAGAAAACACTCTTATTACAGGTGGAATAAACAGTAAAGGAACAATTGTCCCTGTTGGAGGGATTTATGAAAAATCCCTTGCAGCAACAAAAAATGATTTTCAATATATTCTCCTTCCAAAATTATCTGTAAAGGAAAAAATACTTCTTTCCACTCTTAAAGAGGATTATCCAATAACTATATTGGAATTCAATACTTTGGAGGAAATGGTTAATTTTGTATTTTATAATTCTACAGTTAAAGAAAATTTATTCTTTTTTCAAAATGAATCAAAAACCAATATATCTGTTTATCCTTTTTTTGATAGCGATCTAGAAGATTTTATTCCAGTAACTGATTACATGATATCCATTCAGGGAAATTCAATTAATTCACTAACCGATCCAGAAGGTTTCGAAGGACTTCCAGAATATTATCATTCAATGTTGAACAATACTATCGAATTAAGGAACAAAGGTTATCTATTCACAGCTGCAAATAGGGCATTTCTTGATTATATTGATATCTCAACAATTTCAGGAATAAATGATTTAGATATTGAAGACAAGAAAAATAAAGTTTTAAGCTGTCTGAATTCCCTTCCTTCAGTTGAAAAAACAAAGGATAATTTCCAATGGGTTATCTCGTCTGAACTTAGGGAATATTGGGCAAGAGATAAGATAGACACTCTTATCCTTTATGATGATATGCTTGTAGAAGAAAAATATTTTGCTTTCAATGAACTTTCTTATGCCGATGCATGGTGTCACGTTGCCTCTGCTTTAAGAGAAGTTGCAATTGAAAAATCCATAGGTCAAAAAATAGATGAATCTATCTGGAAGGATTATGCTCAGAAAACTCTTGATGAAGTTTCCATAGTCCAAAATCAAAAAGGACATCTTGAAGAAGACTATCATATAAAAACAGCAGTTATACTTTTCAATAATGGCAAATACGGAGCTTCAATATATGACTCTTTATATTATCTAGAATTGGAATCAAAAGATGATTTTTTTATTGATGAAAACAGCATAGACACTTTACTTGAAAATTATTCACAAACTTTTCCGAGTTCTGTGTGGGGTAAAATTTATCACACCCAAGCATATTACCTCCATAAAAAAGAAAATCCAAATAAATTTTCAGCATTGGACATCTATCGTTACGCCGATTCTTTGGATAAAGCAAATGATGGAATGATTCTATTAATCCCTGAAGAGGAGGAAAAATTTCCATGTGTTCCATCATTTATTCTGTTATTCTCTCTTTTCTTATCACTAATATTTAAAAATTCTATTTAGTAATATATCCCTATGTCCTCCCCCAATCCCTCTGAGATTTCAGAGATAATAGAACTAAACAAAAAGAAAGCTGAATTATTATTTAAAAGAAATTATCTAAAATGGAAAAATTCTGAAAATAAGGAATTATTTTCACTAATCGATTCTGAATTATGTGCTGTTGAATCCAGAATTCAATCAATTGAAGAAAAATCAGGAAAGCAAAAGTTAATTCTTCCTGATCAGAAAAAACTTGATGTTCTGAACAGTCTTATCTCTTCTGAAAAAGAAGATGAGGTGTATACTGCAATGCAGTTAAAACAAGGAAGAATTTATGATCTTATAAAAGAAAGAGGAGAACTTTTAAAAAACATTATTGAAAATAAGGATGAAATAGCCCAGCTAAATCTTATAGTACACTCTCTTGAAAAAAAAGAGCAGGAAACTATTTTAAATTTAATTTCTGACAGGTTAAGTTTTTCAGATAAATCTCTTTCTAAACTCAAAGATAAAAATAAATTAAAAAAACTAAATAAAATACTTTTTAGATTAGGATTTCCATTATCAAAAGAAAACTGTCCGGAGCAGGAGAAAAGGATTTCAATAGGTTCAAAATGTCTGTGGGTACCTGTTTCTATGGTTGAAAAAATTTCTTCATTAAACAACAATCTTTCAGAATTCTCAAAAAAGATACAACTTGCAAATGCAAAAAAACAAATACAGCAATTTTCCAATTCAGAAGAAGAAGAATTCACTCAGCTTCAGGAAAAATACCTTTCCCTTTTAAAAGAACAGGATAATTTAATTGATTCTTTTTCAGATTAGGGTTTTTGATAAATAAGGTCCGTCATTTTTATATCCAAATTTCCTATAATACTCTCTAACCCCTACCCCGCTTATAACTAGAATTTTTTTCATTTTGAATTTATTTTTTGCAATTTTTTCAGCTTCCTTTAATAATATCTTTCCAAATCCTTTATGCTGAATCTTCCCTTTTTTATCTATTTCAGCTTCCTCTCCATAAACATGTAACTCTCTTATAATTGCAGTTTTATTATTTATCTCCTTTCTGCAACTCTTATACGGAATTCTTAATCTTATGAATCCTATCAGGTCTTTTCCACTTTCTATAGATAAAAATATCTCAGTTCCTTTGCTTGCTTTATACTCTAAGTAGTTTATTTTGGGTTCAACAATTTTTCCTTTATTTAAACCAATTTCCCTGCTTCTTATCTCCATACTTTTAATGTTCTTTTCATTTATTCTCTTTTCAACAAGTTCCCTCAAATTGCTTTTTTTAACTCCTTTATCTATCAATCCAGAAGGAATATCTCTTTGAATTCTCATTACTCTTACATATTTTGGAATATACCTATACCATTCTGAAATTATTTCAACTGCTTCCTCATTTTCCAATGGTCTATACTTCCCTTTTTTCATCATATTAAATAATTCTGTTCCTTCAATTACCAAAGTAGGGTATATTTTGAGCATATCTGGTTTGAAATTTTCATTTTTGAATATCTTCTTTACCATATCAATATCTCTTTTTTTATTAGACCCAAGAAGACCAGGCATAAGATGGTAAACCACTTTCAATCCTGCATCTTTTGCAATTTTTGTGGCTTCTATTACTTCTTTTACACTATGCCCTCTGTTTATCAATTTGTATATTTTGTCATTCGGATTTTGAACTCCCAACTCCACCCGT
>JAQTSF010000011.1:4215-13822 GCA_028711485.1 Candidatus Iainarchaeum sp. | reverse complement strand
TTCTAAATTATTTTGAGAAGCAACTCTTATTGCTGTTGATAATGAAGGTCTTTCTACTTCCACAGGGTGATGGGTTGCAGCCATTACTGCTGCAAGCATGCTTTGAGGCATTCCATCTGTTCCAAATGTCATTGGAATTCCTAATTCAAGAATCGTAGCAAGTGGATTTATTCTTTGAACTCTATCTACTCCTAATCTTTCCTCATAATTATAAACGTCCTCTGAAAAATTAGGTTGCATACATACTGTTGCACCTAACTCACGGGTTAACTCTAATATTTGACGATCTTTAGAAAGTTGGAAATGTTCAATGCCAACTCTTGCTCCAGAACCAATAATTTTTCTTGCCAAATCAAGAGTTACTATTGCCATTAAAATTGCATTATCTCCTATTGCATGCATTCTAACATCGGTTATTCCTAATCGATTAGCAAGTTTAATTGCTTCTGTAGAACTTGGCAATGAATCAAAAATTGTACCTCTTAGGCCATTTGAATAAGGTTGTGAAACAAGCGCAGTATAACTTCCAATTGAACCATCAGCAAGAAGTTTTAAACCAACTTTACCGTCAGCTATCCATGATTGAAGTTTTCTAATTAAATCTGCATTTGTTTCTGGCTTATTTAATAATTCTCTAAGAACACTAGGTCTTAAATAAATTTTTCTTACTGGAAATGGAGCTGATTGTTCTTTTTCCCACTTCTCTGCAGCTTTTATTAATGAAAGTGTTTCTACAGCAGTATAAAGAAATAAATCGTCTATTTGTGCCACTCCCTCTCTTACTCTTTGATTTATCCAGGTAAGTATAACTTCAGACATTCTTTCTGATATTTCTTCTCTGGAAGAACCGAAACTTAAGTCCATCAAGGTAAATGAAAGCATTAGATATTCTTCTGTAAGTTGACCATTTTGATTTATAGCTCCTGCAATGGGTGTTCCTGATTTGGATTTTGCAGTAGAAGTAATACTATCTAACGCTTTTGAATTTACAACCCCCCCATGAAAAGAAGGGTCGAAAACAACTAATGGAATATCTGGACAAATTTTGTCTAAATCTTCTTTTGTAAGATCCTTGATAGTATTTGTGTCTAATCCCAACACAACAATTATTTTTTGACCCTTTCTTGAACTGTACCCTTCTGAAATCGCTTCCAGAACTTCTTTTTTTGAAGATTTTCCAAAAATATGTATTGGGTTCATTGCATCAAGAAGAAGGGAATATAATACAGGGTGGGTGTGTCTGTCTGCCATTGCTGGCATTAAAACTGAATCAGGAGCATTAATTTCTTCTACAATTGGATATATACCTCTTAAGGAACGAAGTCTTTCCTGAATTTCTCTTGGTGTTCCAACTTCTACAAGCCTTCCTCTAACTAATACCTGTAAATTAGAGCCCTCTCTAAAGCCTGTGCATAATACTTTTCTAGGTTTAATTAAAAGGGGTTTTTGGATGGGATCACCTGTTATAATATGTGGATAAAAGGGTTTATAAATGTACTTAGAATCGGTTCAGGATCCTTATAATTCCTTTTTCAGTATCCAATTCCACACGGTCCCCATTTTTAAGTAATTTTGTTGCTATTTTGGTTCCAACAATACAGGGAATACCTAATTCTCTTGAAACTATGGCAGCATGACAGGTAATTCCACCCTCATCAGTTATAATTCCAATGGCTTTTCTCATCGCAACTATAAAATCAGGAGAAGTCATTGGTGCAACAAGAATTTCTCCTTCTTGCATTATATCCAAATCTTTTGGAGTGTATAAAATTCTGATTGTTCCAATTACATTTCCTCTACTAACCGGAAGTCCTTTAATCAAATTTTGATTATTATTAATTTTAGTTTCTAAGTAAGGTTTCAAAAGAATATCTGCATCTTCTCCTTCATAATAATCTATTTTTCCTCGTTCATGAAAATACCATGCAAATCCGGAAAATCTTTTTTTGGCATCTATCTTTTTTTTATTATTTATAAGTTCAATAATTTCCGGACCAGTATAATAACATAATTCCTTAAATGAAAGTGAATACCTTCGACCAAATTCAATTAAAAATAATTTAATATAGTGATTTGCAATAAAAATATATTTTTTTCTAAGATCCTGCCACCAAATACAAAAACCCAATCCTTTTCCTATTTTTAAAAGTTCTTTTGGTAGTTTGAATTCTTCGATTATTTTATTTTTTTCTTCTTTTGTTTTTTCTGGAAAAAGTTCTATTAATTTTACTGTTTCTTTTGCTTTTTCATTGCTAATATTGTTCAATCTTTCAATAAAAAAGTCAATTTCTAAAAAGTGAGCATCCTCATAACTATTTTTCAACCAGAAATATTTCTTCTGATGTTCTTTTAATCTATTTTCATATTCTTTTTTATCTTCGATTAACTTTAATTTGAATAATTCATACTCTTCTTTTTGAAAAAATGAAATATTTTCTGGTGCCGAGAGTCTTTCAAATATTTTTAAAAAATTTTCTTTTTCCACTTTTAATATTTCTCTTTTTAATAATTGTTCCCCGCCCCAATTAGCCACCTCAGGCAATAATCCGTAAAGCCAAAAAAGATTATATACTTCGTGAAATAAGAAAAATGTCGATTTTAACTCTTCTTCTGAAAGAGTCTCTAATTCCATAAAATCTATTTTCTTAACTATTTCTAAAAAATGGTCTATAATCTTAAGCCAGTACGTATGCCAATAGTTGAGTTCTTTTTCATCAAGAATGAATGTATTAAATAAAACTTCTCCATTATTCCTTAAATTTTGATAGTCTAAAACCGCTATTGTTCTATCTTCCTTTATATGTAATAAAGTATCTGACCAGCCAGGTGGAAATTTATCCGCAAAGTAAGGAAAATTTTGCATAAAATAATCTAAATAAATTGGTCTCCCATCTATTGGACCCCACTTAAATAATTCCTTGTTTGGATCTATCATTCAAAAACCTTAAAAATTTGTAAAATAAATGTATCGGTAAATGTTTTTTAACCACTTAGTAAAGATATAAAAAATACATTTTTAAACATTTTTAAACAATATATTGATAATGGATAGCTCTGGTATAGAAGGAACATTTAAGTTAATTGTAGACGATTCTAAATTACCACTAAAAGATATTGGAAATATGCAAAAACAAAGACTTGTTTTAATTGCAATCCAAGCACTTCAATATATGGTAGAGGAACAAAAAAGAGCTACAGATAAAAACAATCCACAAATAGCACTTAAAGCATTTGTATTTGCTCACTATTTAAGTGGAGAAGTAACAATTTTTGGTTTTTCCCAAGAATTAAGAGAAAGAGCATTTGATGTCATATTTGATGCTTTAGTATGTTTTGATATAGATAATGCAGAAAATGCAAAATTTGCAGCATCAAAAATATTAAAAGCACTTGAATTTTTTGATTATGGTGATGAAATCCCATTTATTAGAAAATGTATAAATAGACTCGAAAGTATTAGATTAACCTCAAGATTAGATGAAAAACTTTCTTTTATTCTAAAAAAATTAAGACAAAAAATAGCCGCAAGTAGCCTACAGCTAAGACCAAAAGGAGGTACTACTTATTCAATGGTTAATGGAAGACCTAAAATAAGAACATAAAATTAACCTTTAACAACCCCTAAAGGTTTTAGTTTTGCAGTTATCTTGCTTATTCCTGCCTGAACAACACTTTCAACTACTTCATCAACATCCTTATACGCGCTTGGAGCTTCTTCTGCAATAACTTTAGGATTAGTTGCTTTAACATATATCTTTTGATTTGACCATAAATCACTTTGTAATTTATCTCCTCTAAAAGATCTTATTGCATCTCCTCTGCTCATTACTCTACCAGCTCCATGACAGGTTGAACCCCATGCAAGTTCCAAACCTTTTTCCTGACCTACTAAAACATAACTTGCTGTTCCCATTGAACCTGGAATTAAAACAGGCTGACCTATGGAACGATATTCTGGAGGAAGTTCCTCTCTTCCTGCAGGAAATGCTCTTGTAGCCCCTTTTCTATGAACAATAAGTTCTCTAACATTTCCATTTACTTTATGTTTTTCT
Source organism: Candidatus Iainarchaeum sp. (assembly GCA_028711485.1). Taxonomy (GTDB): domain Archaea; phylum Micrarchaeota; class Micrarchaeia; order Anstonellales; family Bilamarchaeaceae; genus JAQTSF01. The sequence goes on along the minus strand of JAQTSF010000011.1, from coordinate 9,770 downwards.
ACTTTTGCAATATTATGAGCAACATCGTAAACTAAATGCATAGAATCGCTTGTTCCGGAACCAAATACCTGGTCAAATGTTTCTCTAACCCAGTGCATTATTACATGTCTATTAATGAAAGCATAATTGACTGCACATTTCATTCCTTTTAGGTATCTCTGCCCTTCTTCACTTTGAATTGGTGCATAGACTAATTCTTTATCCGGAAGATAAATATTATTTTTTTTCGAATATTCCAATAAAGGACCTAACATATCACTGCAAATTTGGTGTCCGTACCCTCTTGAACCGCAGTGAATCATCACTGCTATTTTTTCTTTTTCCAAACCAAATGCTTTTGCAGATTTTTCATCAGAAACACTTTCTATTTTTTGAATTTCAAGAAAATGATTTCCTGCACCTAGAGTTCCAAACTGGGTTTTTCCCCTTTTTTTAGCTGTAGGAGTTACTGCAGAAGGATCCGCTCCTTCCATTTTCCCATATTCTTCAGTTTTACTTTTATCCTCTTTTCTTCCATAACCTTTTTCTATTGCCCAATCGATACCTAATTTAACAGCCTGATCCAATTCTTCGTGTGAAATTTTTAATTTGCTTTCACTTCCAACTCCTGAAGGAACATTGTGAAATAATTTATCACATAGTTCTTTTATTTTCGGTCTTACTTGTTCTTCTGTTAAATTAGTAGTTAATAATCTAACTCCACAATTAATATCATAACCCACTCCACCAGGACTGACTATTCCTTCTTTTGCATCAAATGCAGCTACTCCACCAATAGGAAATCCATAACCTTCGTGACCATCGGGCATTACGGATACCTGATTAATAACTCCAGGAAGAGAAGCAACATTGGTTAATTGAGAAAAGGTTCTATCTCTTTTCATTTTTTCCATTATTTTTTCCGTACCAAAAATATAAGCAGGAACATTCATTTTATCTTTTTTTTCTATTCTCCAAATTGCGTTGCTTACGTTATTTACTTCAACCATTAGATTACCTCATTATAAAAATAAATACTAAAAGTAAATAATAGATTCTAAGAATATTTTTTTAAACTAATGGTTTTTTCAAAGAATTAGTATCTCTTACTTATATCTTTCTTCAATCCTTTTCTTCCAGACTTTTTAGAGTTTTTTGAACTTGAATTTCTAGAAGTTCTAAAAGATTTTTTTGAGACTTTTTTTCTTATTTTTGGTTTAAGATATTTTTTTGATTTTAACACTTTATTTTTAGATTGCATTTTAGAGGATTTTCCTCTTAAAAGAACAGGACATTTGTTTATAGCCATTTTTAATTCATAAGGTTTTTGACAAGGACTGGACAATATAATACATTCCCCTTCCCTTAATTTTGGACATACCATAATAATCACTCTAAATGCTTATTTATTAAAAAATTTTTGAATTCTGGACTTCGATCTAAACGACCGATTGGCAGGAAACCTGTCAATGGTCCACAAAACGTCGGAACGTTTTGTTGGACGATTCGTTTAAAACAGTCCATAACTCTTCGAATTCTGGACTCGGTCGGAAGACTGGTTGCAAAAAACCAATAAAGTCCTAACTCATGGTTTAATGTCACGTCAACCTCCCATGCAACAGATAGGGCTTAACAGGCACGAGTTTCATGTGATGAGGTATGATCCACATTCCAACACTGATGTGTGTTGTCATGCGTATAGTCCAGTCACCACATTACTGGTAATTACCTGACAGAGGCGTCTATTACATACCCTTTTCCAGGGCACCCGAATTATCCATTTTTTGCATTAAAAAATGCAAAGGGATAGTAGTTGATTGGAAAAGTTTATAAAAATAGTGGTATTTCGTGTATAAAAGTATACTATTAATTACCCAAAAATACCTTTAGTAGTACTATAGTATAGGAAAATGGACCGGACGGGAGTAGCGATTTAGATTTTTGAATGGAATTCAAATTTTCGAACCCGTGGCTTGTGGGAAAAATTTATTTTAATTTTTCTCTCCACCATGCCAAGATGGCGATCTACCGTTGATCTACCGGCCCAGTAAAACAGATTAGGCAATTCAATTAAGATGGAGAAATATAAATAATGCTGTCTCCTCTAAGAAGGATAGTTCCTATTCCTCTTTTGGTTTCGCCGTCTCTGATTTCTTCTGCTTTTTCTAAAACGATGTTCATGTGTACATCGTAAGCTGCCATTGTTCCTCTAAATTCTGCTCCTCCTTTCAAACCGATAACGACCGTGTTGTTCAAGGAATTGTTCAATACATCAAATGGTCTTTTCTCTGCCATATTTTATTTCACCTCAAAAAAACAAATTAACAAATTCATATAGGATTATTTTTTAAATGCTCTGCTTGAATCTCTTTTTCTCCGCTCATAATAATTATAACATCTGCAGTGTTTCTTAAAGCTGCGCTGAATGCTACATCTGTAGCTGCAATAATAGTTTTTTTCCCTTTTTCTCTTGATTTTATCAAAACAGGTCTAAAATCAGTATCTCTAGTCATTAAAGCAATGATATCAATATTTGGATCAAGTACATATTCCATTGCTTCAATTGCCATAGTAACATCAACATCTCCAGTAGTTATTTCTGTATCAAAACCCTGATTTATCATTGCTTCAATCAATTTTTCTGAGGCATATTGATCAAGATATATTTTTGCAACTCTTATTTCACCATATTTGGAAATTTCTTGGAGCACGGTTTTAAGATCAATATTGAATTTTTTTCTGATTGTATTTGGACCGTCTACTAAAAAAGCAATTCTTTTTTTATTATTTAGAACATTCTTAAAAAGATCAAACATAAAATCCCTCTAATTTAAAAAAATTTATTGTATTCTCAGAAGTTTTTTCTACAACTTCATCAAAACTTAATTTTTTCACATCTGAAATATAATCAATAGCTTTTTTAACTTCTGCGATATTCTTCACAATATACGGAGCATCACTTTCCACAATTAGGTACTTTAAGGGTATTTTTTCTATAACTTCCTTTCTATTTTTTGAGTGAATTGGGGGTATTGAGATCAAACCTCCAAAAGAAGTTATTTCTTCTGCAAGAGAATAATCCCCGGAATAACAATGCATAACAAAGTTCCTTATATTTTTTTGTTTTAATATTTCAAAAACTTCTTTTTCTGCTTTTCTTGAATGTATTACAATGGGTAAATTCATTTCCTCTGCAAGAGTAATCATTTTATCAAATAAAAAATATTCTTCTTTTATCTTAGTTTCTTCATTTGTCCAATGAAAATCCAAACCTATTTCTCCTATTGCAACAGGTGACTGAGATTTGATAAAATCTATCCATCTATCTAAAACATCTAATCCTTCTCTAATAGAAGTTTGTGGGGCTATCCCTAAAGTGTAAGGAACTTTTAATTTTTTTCCAATTTCCACATTTTTGACATTAGAATCATGCGAATACCCGGAAGTTATTGGAAAAATATCTTTAGGAATATTCAAAATTTCAAAAGAATCAAGATGGCAGTGGCTATCAATTATCATAGACTATACCGTGAATGCAATCTTTATAAAACCTATCCTTATAATTAACAGTCTATAATTCTTTTATGGTGTATAAATGGTAGAAAAAACATTTTGTTCGGCTAAAGAGTTGAAAGAAGGAAGATATTTGTTAATAGACGGGATTCCATGCAGAATTGTTGAAATAGAATCATCAAAACCAGGAAAGCATGGTTCTGCAAAAATGAGAATAACAGGAATTGGAGTTTTTGATTCCCAAAAAAAGATATGCTTATCTCCTAGTGATGCAGATGTTGAAGTTCCTGTGATAGAAAGAAGAACAGTCCAGATATTATCAATGAGTGGAAACATTGCAAGTGTTATGGATTCTCAAACATATGAGACATATGATATAGATGTTCCAGAAGAGCACTTAAAAAATGCTGAAGCAGGCAAGGAAGCGGAAATACTTGTTTGCATGGGAAGAAAAAAATTTGAAAGAGTGAGATGAATATTATGAAAATTGAAAAAATTCAGGAAAATAAAAATAAACTACTTAACAGAAAAGAAATACAAACAGTAGTTTCATTTGAAGGGGCAACTCCTAAAAGGGAGGAAATTAAAAAGATAATATGCGAAAAAACAGGATCAAACTCTGATCTTTGTGTATTAAAAAATGTAAAAACTGCATACGGTTCAAATAAAATAGAAGTTTTGCTCTATGCTTATGAGAATAAGGAAAAAATGATGGAAAATGAAGCAAAACATTCTTTAAAAAGAAATAAATTGATAGCTGAGGAAGCACCAAAAGAAGAGAAAAAGTAATGAGGTAGAGTATAATGGCAAAGGAAAAAGGTAAAAAAGAAAAAAAGAAAAAACCGAAAAAAAAGTACAAATACAAAAAAGGGAAAGCATGCCCGAAATGCGGAACCGGAACCAGTATGGGAGAGCATCAGAACAGGCTTTCGTGCGGCAAATGCGGATACTACGAAAAAAGATAGGTGCTGAACCTCAATTTTTTTTAATTTCAATATTCCTTATTTTTATTATTATATTGAGTTATATTTTTGGATTGTTTAATTTTGAGATAAATACGATTTTGCTTCATATAAGCATATTTCTTTTGGGATATTCTTTTATATTTAGAAAAAGTAATAAACAAACAATAAAACATATTATTCAAATTAGATCTATTAAAGAAATTGTAATTTATGTAGTATTTGGATTTTTTGCATTAATTTTTTATCTATTTCTTCTTAATTTAATTTTTGGAACCATAGGATTAAATGATTCCGATAGAGTAATAGAAAAAATAGAAATGTTTACTATTCCTGTGATTTTTGCAGCTTTGTTCTTAGGCCCTATAAGTGAAGAAATATTTTTCAGGGAATTTTTAACCAATAGAATAGGCATTATTCCATCCTCACTTATGTTTGGAATCGCACATATTGCATATGGTTCCATTGCACAAATAATAGGCGCAGTGGGAATAGGGATAATTCTTGCCTATGTGCTTAAAAAATCCGGAAGTGTGCTGCCATGTATTTTAATTCATTTTTTATATAACTTATTTGTGTTTAGTTTATTCTGGTGGTTTGTTTGATTGTATTAGGAATAGAAAGCACAGCGCATACTTTAGGAATAGGAATTTGTAAAAACGAGGAGATACTCGCGAACGAGATGGATACTTATAAACCTGTTGGTGAAGGGATAATTCCTAGAAAAGCTGCAGATCACCATGCGGAAGTATTTTTAGAAATTTTACAAAAAGCTCTTAATAAAGCAAACGTAAAAATTGAAGACGTAGATTTGATTTCTGTTGCAAAAGGGCCAGGTATAGGAGCACCTTTAAAAGTAGGAGTTGTTGGTGCAAAATATCTTGCGTTAAAATATAAGAAAAAATTAGTGGGTGTGAATCATCCTTATGCACATATAAAAATAAACGAACTATTTACAGGAATAAAAAATCCATTAATATTATATGTAAGTGGGGGAAATACACAAGTATTAATAGAGAAAAAACCATTTGAATTTCAAGTATTGGGGGAGACATTTGATATTGGGGTAGGAAATTTATTTGACAATTTTGCAAGAAAAAT
>JAQTSF010000011.1:0-4205 GCA_028711485.1 Candidatus Iainarchaeum sp. | reverse complement strand
AATATATAGAATTACCTTATACAGTGAAAGGAATGAATGTTACTTTTTCTGGAATATTAACTCATTGTGAAAAATTAATTGGAAAAGAAAAAAATGAGGATCTTGCATATTCAATGCTTGAAACCGCTTTTGCAGAATTATGCGAAGCAACTGAAAGAGCTTTGTTTCTTACAAAAAGAAAAGGAATTATAGTATGTGGGGGAGTTGCCCAAAATAAAAAATTACAAAAAATGCTTAAAGAAATGTGCGAGGAGGATGGAGTGGAGTTTGGGGCTGCTCCTAATGAATATAACAGGGATAATGGAGCGATGATTGCTTATGCGGGTTATTTGCAATATAAAAAATTTGGGGAACATAAAATTTCAGAAGTTGAAGCGGATCAGGATTATAGAATAGATAAAATAAAAAATGATTCTAGATAAAATTTAAAGTATTAAGAAAGCTTTTAAAGTATTAGTGCATATAAATAGCTAAATATGTTAAAAAGATTGCCTCTTAGAACAACGCATGCAACAGAAACAATAAATAGAACACTTAGATCTGAGATGTGTTCAGGATGCGGAAAATGTTGTAGAGGTATAACCATATTTAGTTTTTCAAAACAAGATCCTATGTATTCCAGAGCTGTAGAATTAGAAAGAGATTTGGATAAAGCAAGAAAATATGGGATTATAATGATAGATATAAATGATATTTTTACAGTTATTAGATTTGATCCAAGATTTACTGGAAAATGTGGATTTCTTGGTCCTTTGGGATGTTATGAAAGAGAATATAGACCAGTACCTTGCAGAGAATTTCCTTTTTTAATTAAACCAACTGAAGAAGATGGAAAACCAAAAATATTCCTTGCAGAATACTGCCCCCCATTAGAGGAACTTAAAAGAAATGGAGTTCCCTACCTCTTTGAACCTGAAGTTTTAGGTAATCAGGTGCTTAGAGAAAGTTTAGAAGCGATAAAAGCAAGTATATCTAAAAATAACGATAATTTGGATGTATTTTTAAATCGGGATGCGCAAGGAACAATTGTATTTCCGATTGTTTTTGATTCAAAGGAATTTGTTTAGATTAAATCCTCTAATTTTCTTCCTATTAATTTTGCTTTTTCCCATGGAAATGCAAAAGAAGCTTTATTTTCTTCAAAAACAGAAAGAGGAATGAAGTACCAAGGTTCCCTACTTCTTCGCCATGCAATATAACAAGTTATTCCTGTATTTTCCTCCCACCCTCTTAATCCTAAAAACTGATCTTTTTTTATATGAAGATATTCTGTTTCCCATGCTTTTGATTCTATTGCATAATTTTTTCCTTTTCGAAATACTAAAATATCTGGTGAAAGAGAAGAAACTCCGCTTCCTGCTGCTCTTATAACTGAAAATCCTTTACTATAAAAAAAATTAATCAATTCACGTTCTGCCCGTGAACCTTTTCTATATGTTGCGCCCATAGATAATTACACCATTTTCTGCATCTAAAGTTATTTCCTGTCCATTCTTTAAAAATTCATATGGATTTTTCTCTAATTTGTCCAGCATGGGAATTTTTGAAATAATGGCTCCTACTGCAATTATAGGTTCTGCTTCAAGATTGATTATTGCAAGAGGAGCTTTATTATTTTTTTTAAGCTGTAAAAGCACATAAGAACCCACTGTTGAACCTTTTCCCACTGGAAATACTAAAATTTTATTTGAAATACATTGCCCTTCCAATGAATGATCCTTTTCTATTACCATACCTGTTTTTGGATCTACCCCACCTAAAAATGAAATTGAGTCTTTTGACAAAAGAACTTCTCCGAAAACCTTACCTCTTGAAATTATTCTTCCCCTGATTTCCATTTAAACATCCTCCGTATAATCTGATAGAAGTTCCTTTATACTTTTAAAAATAATTCTTGGTTTGTTAAACCCAGGAAGATATTTTGCAGCTTTTCCAGAATTTACTCCTGTAATTCCGTATCCAATTTCTTCTATTGGACAAACTACCATACAACTATCACAAACAATTTTTCCCCCTGCTTTTTCAATAATTTCAGTATATTTTAATTTATAAGCTTGTTCACTAATGTTTCTAGAAGTGCACACCCATAAATCGCATAAAAGTTTTTTTCCTTTTAAAAATTCCGAAATTTCTTTAATTTCATCTAATGAAGAATGAGGACAGCCTATTGCAATTAATTCAGGTTTCAGGTTTTCTGTTTCAGAGTTTAATTTTTCTTTTATTTCTTTTAATTCTCTTTCTTCAAAAGTTATTTTTTCCGGAGAATCTGATAAAATAAATTCCGGAGTAATATTTTTAACATAGTATAGGGGAACAGAACCTGTTGCAGCCATTGCAGCTCCCAAAGCCTTAAGCTTGTCTTCAGATGCGGAACTTATTTTAATAAAAGATGGAATTTTCCCTTTTACAGCATTTCCCAAATAATAGCCCATCGCACCAAAATCAGAAGAATCCTTCAAATCTGCTTCAACAGAAATTAAAATTTCGGAAATTCTATTTTCATCTAAATGTAATCCATAATTTGGAGTAATACCGCATATTGCTGATGCAAGCGCAGATGGCCCACCCTCTCTATTTGTTCTTGCACCAAGAACAGAATTTGCAAAAGAAACTGCAGAACTTTCAGACCAAGCAATATGTTCTTTTAATTTAGGTCTTATTCCTATAAGATAAGGAGTACAAGTACAGGTTGTTTTTATCCCCATTTTTGAATATAACTCTATAATTTTCAATTGTTTTTCTGCAAAATCTTCAGGAATTTTCATATCTTTCCAATTAGTAATATCCATTCCTGCAGGATTTAGATAAGAGGGAATTTTTACTTTTGCATTATTTTTTACCATATCTTCTAGATATTCTAAACCAGCATCACCTATTGTTTTATAAGAAACTCCTGCGATTTGAGAAGAAGAAACAGGAATGAAATTCTCAGCTTTGTAAATTTTTCCAAGAGCAACAAGTATCTCCATAGATTGTTGAATTGCCTCTCCGAATTCTCCACCATACATCTGTTGCTCATATTTTGAAAGTTCCATTAGTATATCCTCTCGGTTTGCAATACTTTTCCGTGTTTTTTATTTTTTAATTCTTCAGAAGTATATAATGCTGTTCCAATTCCTATAAGTTTATCATCTGAATATATCGAAAGCATTTCATCTTTTTTAAATTCCTCTGGGATGCTTTCAATTCCTGGCGCCATTAACTGCGCACCGCTTCTTAAAGCAGGAACTGCTGATTGTTTAATAATTATTTTTTTAAATTCTAAAAAATCAGTAACTGGAAAAATATATTTTTTAATTAAAGAATCATCTTTTTTATTGTTATAAAGCCAGAATGCATCTATAATATCTTGGATGGATATGGATTTAGATTCTTGTATTCTTCCTACAGAGATTCTTCTTAGTTCTTCCATTCTTGCAGGCATACCTAAATATTTTCCAATATCAACGCATAATGTTCGTATATAAGTTCCTGCAGAAACCTTGCTTTCAAACAATACTTTGTTGCCATTTTTCTCTAAAAAATTAAGATGAAAAACAATTCTTGTTCTTTTTCTTCTTTTAACCGCGCTCATTTTTGGTGGTGTCTGTGAAATTTCACCAGTAAAATGTTTAAATGCTTTTTTTACTTCCCCTTCTGAAATCTCTTTTTTGAATTTTATTATTCCAATATAAGTTTTGTCTTTTGAAGCTATGAATCTTAGCATTTTTGTATCCTTACCCAATGCAACTGGAAGAACTCCCGAAACATCCGGGTCCAGAGTTCCAGCATGACCTGATTTATTTGAACCAGTTATTTTTTTTATAAAAGAAGTTATTTCATGACTGGTGTGACCACAAGGTTTATCCAAAATAATTATCCCAGCATTCATAAAAATTTCACCACTGTTTTTATTATTTAAATTTTTATTTTTGAAATTTTTTTAAAATTTCAATCCATAAAAATTTCACCTTTGTCTTTCTTATCTAAATTTTTATTTTTGAACGGATTGCCGTTCAATCCATAAAAATTTCACCACTGTTTTTATTATTTAAATTTTTATTTTTGAAGCTCATACGAGCTTCAATCCATATTCATAATTTCTTGTTTTTTAAATAATTTATAATTATTTCTGCACTTTCTTCAGGAGTTTTATTTCCATTGTCAATAATAAGATCAAAATCTTTATTTTCAAAAATATCCACTTTATAAAGTGAAAGATATCT
>JAQTSF010000084.1 GCA_028711485.1 Candidatus Iainarchaeum sp. | reverse complement strand
GCAGACAGGGAAGCGAGTATGAAGCAGATGAAGCTGCTATAAAGGCGACAAAGGAAAATGCAAAAGAGGTTATAAAAATTCTTGGAAAAAACGCTTATCCGAAAGTTCCAAAAGATTTTAACGAAGCAAAAAAAGCACTTGAAAAATACAAATTTGTTGTTATGGGCGGAATGCTTCCTGGGATAACTACGGATAGTGATGCTGTTCTTCTTGCAGAGTGTGTTGAATCAGAAAAAGTAATTAATATAAGTAATATTGACGGCGTATATGATAAAAATCCTAAAGAATATAATGATGCAAAAAAATATCATTTCCTAACTCATGATGAATTGTTAAAACTTGCTTTTGAAAATGATAAAAGAATTGCAGGAACTAATTTTGTATTTGATATTTTAGCATGCAAACTTGCTGCAAGAAGCAAAATAGAAGTGCATTTTGTAAGTGGGAAAAAAATTGAAGAAGTAGAAAAAGCAGTTGAAGGAAAAGATCATTCCGGAACAATAGTAAAATAATTAAAAAAATAAAAGAATTTATTTAAGATATTTTGCAATCTCCTGGCTGTTCATCTTATGGAATTTCTTCTTATCCATTGTTGCATAGGAAATTTCAACTGTCTCAGGAGTTAATTTCTTTTCAGTAGTTTTTTTAAGCGCGGTTAAAGCAAGTTTTATCGCTTCATTAGTTTCCATATTTTCAGAATAGTATTTCTCTAAATATTCATCTACTGTTTTCTTTCCGCTTCCTATGGAATCTGCAAGGAACCCTGTCATTGCACCGCTCGGCTCTGCCTCAAAAACTTTTGGACCGGAATCATCAACTCCGACAATTAAAAGAGAAACTCCAAATGGCCTTGCTCCTCCATATTGGGTATATACCTGCATAAGATCGCATATTTCTCTTGAAATTGCCTCTACTCCTGCAGGTTCTCCATATGTGAGTTTATGTTTTTGAGATTCCACTCTTGCAACATCCACTAATCTTCTTGCATCTGCAATTAAGCCAGAGGCAGTAACTGCAATATGATCGTCTATTTCAAATATTTTCTTTAATGAATCTCCGACTATTAAATTTGAATAGGAACTTTTATACGCCAATAAAATTGCCGCATCCTTTGATGTAATCCCTATTGCTGTTGATCCTCTTTTTACTGCTTCTTTTGCATATTCTACCTGAAAAAGTCTTCCGTCAGGGCTGAAAACTGTTATTGCTCTGTCGTAAGCTTGTGGTGATGCTCCATACATATTTACACCTCTAAAATACAATTCTAAGTGTTATATTAATTTAAGGTATTTAAAAGTATTGGTTAATTAAATCAAACTCTGCAATCTTGAAATTCTGCTTGATATTTCTGGATGGGTGGAAAATAATCCGGTTAAAGGTTTTCCTTTTAATGGATTTGAAAAGTATAAAGGCGCAGTTATATCTGTGGCTGATTTTACCCCTCCTGTGTATTTGCTTATTTTTTCAAGAGCGCTTGACAATCCCTGCGGATCTCTTGTTAGTTTTGAACCATTTGCATCTGCGAGATATTCTCTTTCCCTGGATAATGCAAATCTAACAAGCTGTGCAAAAATTGGTGCAAATATAAGCAATATGATTCCAATAATAACCAAATAAGCACTTCCTCCTTTTCTTGAACCGCTTCCGGAATATAAAAACATTCTGCCGAATAATTGGGCAATAATTGCTACAAAGCCAACAACAACAATTGCAACTAAAGCATATTTTATATCTCTGTTTGCAATGTGAGAAATTTCATGCGCCATAACCGCTGTTAGTTCTCTTTGATTAAGAGTTTCCAGTAATCCAGTGGTAACTGCAACTGCTGCATTATTTGGGTTAGTACCTGTTGCAAATGCATTAGGTGCCGGATCGTCTATAATATATGCTTTTGGAACAGGGATTCCTGCAGATAAACTTAATCCCTCGATAACATGATGAAGGTGTGGATATTCCTCTTTTTTAAGAGGTCGTGCATTTGAAACATTCATTATAAGGCTCATTCCAGATTTATAGGAAAAGAAAATGTAAACTGAAGAAATAATTAGTGCAATAACCAAAGCAAATTCCCAATCAATAAAAAAATATAAACAAAACCAAAGTAAAATAAGAGAAAACAGAAACATTGCTCCTAAAAGCAGATTTGACTTTCGCTCATTGCTCTCTATTGCATCAAAAAAACTTACTTTTTCCTCTACCATATGAAATAAACCTCAAAAATAAAAAAAATTAAAATTTAACTTTTACATTTTCTCTTTGTTCTTTTTGGGCTTCCGGAATTTCAAAATATCCTTCTTCTGTGAATTTAAAGAAATTCGCAATTATGCTGCTTGGGAATCTTTTTGTTAGCATGTTGTATATATACACGGAATCATTGTAAGCAGTTCTTACAAAGGAAATCTTATCCTCTGTTCCGGAAAGTTCCTGCTGAAGTTTAAGGAAATTTTCATTTGCTTTTAATTGAGGATAGTTTTCAACTACAACCATCAATTTTCCCAAAGCAGAACCTAATAGTGCATCTGCTTCGGCTCTTTGTTCTGGAGAACCCTTAACTAATCCGCCTCGTAATTTAGTTATTTCTTCTAAAGTTCCTTTCTCGTGTTTTGCATATCCTTTAACTGTTTCAACTAAGTTTGGAATAAGGTCAAATCTTCTCTTAAGCTGGACGTCTATCTGTGCCCAGGAATTTTTGATTCTTTCTTTTAAAGTTATAAGTCTATTATAGGTACTCCAAACATAGAGTAGTACTCCCAATACGAATACAATTATTACAAATAACAAAATCCATTCGAGCATATTTAACACCTAATTTTATTTACTCGGATATATTTAAAAGTTCATCTTTTTCTTTATATCCTCTGAATACCTTTTCATCAATTACAATCGATGGATAATTATATATGGAGTATTTTTTCTTAAGCCCTTCCACGATTGTACTTCCTAATTCCCCGTCAAAAGAGTAGATTGCAATTTTTCCTTCTGGAAATTCTGGGGATAATGAATCTAGAACGTTTCCTTGTTTTTCACAATCTTCACAATCTTGGGAATAGAAGTATAATATATTTACCTTATCTGTTTTGCAAACTAAATTTATCTTTTCAGAAAGAAGATAGGATTTTGTTTCAAGAATAAAATATTCTTTTTTTAATTCATAATCATAAACTCCTTTAACTTTTTCTAGATATTCTAATTCGTTTCCTATTTTCCATGTACGGCCTTCAAGTTTCTCTGATTCCTCTAAGTAGAAAGAACAAAATACGGGGGAGGGATCCAAAAGAAGCATTATATTTAATGAATCAGAATCCATTGAATAATATTTTACCTCATCTAAAAGCTGTTTTGAAACCTCTGTATTAACTATTTGCCCTACAAATACTCCTAGAAGAA
>JAQTSF010000083.1 GCA_028711485.1 Candidatus Iainarchaeum sp. | reverse complement strand
GCACTTGAAAGCATTCTTGAAATTTTCATAAAACCACTAAAACACTGAATCTTTTAATTCATCATCTGAAGCAGGATAAAACTTCTCCCATTCAAAACATTTGAGCATATCTAGATCATAAAGTTCTGAAACTTCGCATCCTAGCGTACTTGAGAGTATTGTTGCTGCTTCTTTTGACTGTCTTTTCATCTTTAAAATTGCCTCATCTTTTGTAATTCCGAAAGCTGTGGTCATTGCATATGCAATAACCTCCACAGGTCTTTCTCCTTTTGAAATCCGATCTAATTGACGATTCCACATTGAAATCTCTCTATCTAGCCTCACAGAATCAGATGAACGGTCATTTGATATTTTTGCTCTGTTTGCCTCTGCAATAGATCTTCTTGTCTTTATTTCATCAACATGTTTTGAAAGATCAAGAGCAGAAATCAAAAGAGAAATTTTCAACACATTTCGCAAGGAAATGATTGCTTTTTCGAAAGATTCAAACATAAATGAAGAACCTTTTTCACCTTTATCTAGGCTACTTTCATAAAATTTTATTTCAAGAAATTTCGAGGCGTAATATCCCTTTTCTATCCTTTTTACTATATAATCTCTGCTTGCAGGAATTTCATAACTATCCCTTAGTTCTATTATATTTCCTCTTTTTGTGAACGCTGGAATTATTAGGTATCCATATTTCCAAATTAATAGAGTAAAAAAGAATAAAAATGCAGAAATTACTGAGAAAATAGCATTTCCAGATAGAATGGAAATGAATAAAGAAAGAGCACTTCCTCCTATGCATATTAATATTGTTATTCTATTTCCGAACATTAAACAACACCCCATGAAAAAGACATATTTTCACCTAATATTTTTCCTAATTCTCTTACAAAAATTAAAGTTAGCAAAAGCGAGAAAATAGGGGAAAAAATAGAATAGAAAAGAACATCTGAAAGCGCCTTGGAAGTTGCTTGTTCAGTTATAACAAGATTTCCCACAAAAGAACTGTTTGTCATATTATCCAATTTCTCAGCGATAACGTGGTTATCATTAAGATCTAGTAAAGGAATTGCTGCATAATTGGAATTATTTGTAATCATGGTTATATTAGAGGTAGCAGATTGAATATCCTCTATTGGAACTGGAAATATTGAAATAAATGCTGGATAAAAGATATAAAACCCTATAGATAATGCTACAAGAAAACCCCCAAGTTTCCTTGTTGCAAAAAATGATCTAAACACAAGTCCGAGAGGTAGAAAAAGAGCAATTGAATTTTCCAAAAAGAAAGTAAGTATATGTATATTGAAATTCAATAATATTATGAGAATGTTTGTAATAAATAAATGTGAAGAAAAAATTGATGAAATTGCATTAAGATTTTGTAATGGTTGGATTTGAAATGCTGTAAAATCTAATACAAGAGATTGATAGTATCCTAGTAACAAATTGAGGGAAAGAAGTTCTTGGAAAAAATAGAAAAGATGTTCTGAGAGCAAGGTAAATGAACATATTGTTTCTTTTATGAGTGATTCTGAAGAGCAGTATAGGGTAACTGTTTCTTTTGAAATGGTTTCAATTGTTTCTATTAAAAGAACTATACCTCCTATAAGAGCAGCATTTAGTATTGATTGCAATAGTTCTTCTATTCCAAAAAATTCAATTTTTTTTATTGAAAATGCACGACCTGTTCCAATTAGTATTCCGGATAGTATTATTGAAATTGTAACAATAAGCAATGCGATTTCTAGTCCAAGTATTTCAGCCATTTTTCTCAGCCGTCACATCCGGCCCAGCCGCAGGAAGGGCAGACGACACAGCCTTCTTGAAAAACCAATACTGAATCGCAAGAGGGACAAACACCATTCATTATTTTTTCACGATCAGACATGATATCACTTTCATTATATGTTTGTATAGTTTTTAATAACTATTTTTCTGCAGAAGATAATTATAGAAATAACCTAATATTGAACCGAAAATCAAACCTGTTATTACTCCCCAAAATGCTCCTATAAGGCTTCCGAAAAATGTTGTTGAATATCCCGGATAAAAACTGGAGAGGGTTTGAATTATAACTCCGCCTTTTCCCAAAAATGAAGAGAGCATAGCAATTGAAAAAAGAAAAACTCCAAGAGTTATTGCAAGTGAAATTGCCAATGCTGGTATGTTTAATGAACAATTACAAGAAGAATTTTTCTTAGTTTTTTGAGCCATATAGAAACACCTGAAATACTCTCTTAAAACAAATATATAAAGGTTTGTTTTTGAACTAGATATTTATAATAAAATATATAACTAGTATTCTTTAACAGAAGCGGTTATTCCTTCTGATTTGCCACAAGGATCTTTTTTGTATTGTTTCATTCTTCTTAATCTTAGATCCAGTTCTTTTTCCAATTCCCTTCTTGCTAATGAGAATTTAGGAAGTTCTGCAATTTGCAATCTTAAAGATTTTATTCCTGCCCGCATTGTATTCAAAGTTATTCTGTCCAAAGTCAATTTTCTGCTCATAATTCAATAACATCTCCTGTATTAGGAGCAACCGCATTAAAACCAAGCTCTTCGTTTAATTCGCTTGTGAATGTATCAGAAACACCTGGATCTGCATGAACAATTACTATTTTTTCAGGATTAGCTTTCTTTATGAATTTTAATAAATCACTTCTACCAACATGTGCAGAAAAATCTAAATATTCTGTAGGTATAGAAACATCTAATTCATAACCATCCCTTATTATTTTTCCTTGATTGAGCAATCGCCATCCGTTAGTACCTTCGACGTTATAACCACTGAAAACTATTTTTGAATTTGGATGAAGATTGGAAAGATAGTTTAGAACCGGCCCGCCTTCCATCATTCCTGCAGTAGATATTATTACTCCTGGTTTTTTGGTTGCCTGCTTTCTGACTTGGGGGGAAGTTACAAATTCAATTGAATCCGCTGATTTTTGGAAATTACCAAAATCTTTCAGATAGTAAGGATATTTCAGATAAATATCAGTTACTGCTTTAGACATTCCGTCAAGAAATACAGGCACATTTATTTTATGTGAACCTAAAACGGAGATAAGCTCCTGGCTTCTTCCAAGTGCAAAAGCAGGCATAAGCACCTGTCCTTTGTTTTCAGTGGTTTCTTCTATTGTTTCGATTAATTTTTTCTCTATTTCTTTTCTATTTGGATGATCTCTTATCGCATAAGTTCCTTCCACTATCAAAATGTTGATATCTTCTAAATACTCTGCTCCTTTATGAAGTCGGGTTTCGTCCAATTTAAAATCTCCGGTGTATAAAATCCTTTTATTTTCATAGGTTATATCAATCATGGATGATCCAAGTATGTGTCCTGCATCCTTATAAACAACTTTTGTTTTTCCAAAAGACATTTCCTTATTATAAAATGTGGGCT
>JAQTSF010000082.1 GCA_028711485.1 Candidatus Iainarchaeum sp. | reverse complement strand
TCATACTTTTATCGTTATATATTTTATTTTCGAATTTAGTTAATTCTCCTTCATTTCTTTCAACTTCATCTAGAGGCTCATAAACAGGTTTCTCTTTAGGTCTCCCAATTTCCTTTTTGATTTCTATACCTTTTCCAAATATTTTTTTAATAAAACTAATAATCAGTAAAAAAGAATTAAAAATTAATTTAACAATCCACGACAAAATTCCAAAGATCCATTTAACAATTCCAAATATTAAATCAGGTATTCCTTTTTTTCTCCTTTTTGCCATGCATAGTTCTATATGGAAATATTTTTATAAAAATTCTTTAATAAGCCCTTTTATATCTACTGGTTCTGAATACTCTACAAGCTCTTTCTCTTTCAATTGTGGTAGCTCATTTTCATAAATTTGCTTTTCCGCTTTGTAAAATAATCCTATAGGTATTTTTTTATAATCGCTGATAATATCCTCATAACTCTTCTCAATCGCTTTGAAATAATCATCTGGTTTGTAATCATTATCTTCTAGTTTGTAAACTCTTTCTTGAAACCATTGATAGGTATTATGCTTGTTGAATGTAACACAAGGTTGCAAAATATCTACAAGTGAGAATCCTTTATGTTCTATTGCTCCTTTGATTATTTCTTTCATATGTTTCATATCTCCTGCAAAGGTTCTTGCAACATATGTTGCTCCATGTATAATTGCATTTGCAAGCGGATTAAATTGACTTTCCAAAACACCAAAGGGTGTGGATTTTGTTTTTTGTCCTCTTTCAGTTGTCGGAGATGCTTGTCCTGTAGTCAACCCATAAATTTGATTATTATGTACTAGATAAGTTATGTTATAATTTCTTCTACAGATATGTACAAAATGTTGTACTCCCTCGCCATATCCATCTCCATCCCCGCTCATTGCAATAACATTTAATTTTCTATTAGCTATTTTAACAGCAGATGCTAGAGGAAGGGTTCTTCCATGCAAACCCTCATATCCATAAGTATTTACATAATGTGGCAATTTTGAATTGCATCCAATTCCTGAAACAATTACTGTATTTTTTGGTTCTAAATTCATTTCTACCATTACATTCTTTAGCGCCATCAATATTCCAAAATTTCCGCATCCCGGACACCATTGCGGTTTTTCATTTATGTTAATATCACTCATTTCAACCATAGGATCACCTACATCAAACCAAATTTTTGAGTATTATAATACTCAAAATCTTCTTTTTCAGAAACAACCAATTTCTTTTCCCCTTTGAAATCGCTATTTTTTATTTCAATTATTTTCTCAACAATATTTTCCGGGAAAAATTGCCTGCCATCAAATCTTAATACATAGAAATCAGGAACAAATCCAGTATACTCTCTCAAAATGCCTGCAAATTGTGCAGTACTATTATTCTCAACCATAACAGTTCTCTTACATTTAGATAAAATCCCTAAAATTTCTTTTTCATCTATCGGGAAAACCACACTGAAATGCAATACATTCACAGCTATCCCTTTGTTTTCAAGCATTTTCAATGCATCTAGTGCAGGAAGAAGCTGCGAACCCCAAACTACGACTGTAATCTCAGCATTTTCTTTTCCATAAATTTTCGGTTTAGGAAGTTCTTTTAATATGTAAGGGAGTTTTTTCTCAAGTTTTTTTACCATTTCATTTCTTATTTTAAAACTCTCAGTAGAATATCCTGTTTCATCATGAACATACGAAGTTGCAACATGCATTCCATTCGGTTCTCCAGGAAAAGATCTCTCAGAAACTCCATCATTAGTAATTTTATATCTCTTAAATCTCTCCATACTTTCCATTTTTGGAAGATTTTTTGCAATTTTTCCCCTTTCAATTTTGATCTCTGACTGGTCAAATTCTTCACATGAAAAATGGCTTTCAGCAAGGAATTTATCTGTCAATACCATCACAGGAAGCTGATATTTATCAGCGATATTAAATGCTTCGGCAGTTAGATAGAATGACTCTTCAATACTTCCCGGAGCGAAAATTACTCTTAAGAAATCCCCTTGTGAGGCATTTAATGCAAACTTTAAATCTGCTTGTTCAGTCCAGGTAGGCATTCCAGTACTAGGCCCTGTTCTTTGTGCAAGATAAATAACTAATGGTGTTTCAGCAAGTGCAGCCATTCCAATAGTTTCAGTCATAAGAGCAAATCCGCCTCCAGAACTTCCAGTCATTGCTCTTACACCCGCATAAGCAGCACCTACTGCATAATTTATTGCTGCTATCTCATCTTCAGTATGTTTAACAACTATATTTGCCTTTCTTTCAACCTCTGCAAGATAATGAAGAACTCCTGATGCGGGCGTCATAGGATAAGCAGCATAAAATCGCAATCCACCGGCAATTGCTCCCATACCAGCAGCCTCATTCCCTCCAATTATCATTTTTCCTTTCTCTGTTCCTTTGCTTATTTTTAAAGGGAAATTTTCTGATTTTAGATTATTTTTTACATAATCATAACTTATCTTAGCACAATTCTGATTCACTTCAACTACTTCTTTACCTTTCCTTGAAAATGTTTCTTCAAGTATGTTGTTGAATTCATCTAAAGGATATCCTATCAATGATAAAAGCGCTCCAGCCATTACTATATTTTCCATTTTTGCATCCCCGCCTCCTTTTTCCAATATTTCTTTTATTGGAAGGGGATACAACATAATTTTCTTGTCCAAATTTAAATTCGAAACATCCACTCCTGAATCATAAATTATTGCTCCTGGTTCTTGTAAATATTTGTGGTGAAAAAATACAGCATCTTTATTGAGTGCAATAATTATATTGCATTTTTCTACAGGACTATAAATTTTATTTTTACTTACTCTTATTTGATATACATTATGTCCTCCTCTTACTAATGAAGGATATTCCGGATATCCTATTACATTTAATCCGCTTCTTGCAAAAATTTTTGCAAGGGTTCTTCCAACAACATTAGCACCCTGGCCAGCTTGGCCCCCAACTTTTATTACCAATTCTGTCATTTTCATCCTCTCTATAAATATTTTTATACTTCAATTCTAATAAATCCAATCCTTTTAAAATTCATCGTAAAGTTACTCGTCAAAAAGCGAATTTACATTATACTATCAAGAAAATTATCATATATTCCAGTAACCGTTAGTTTACTGCATTTTGCATTAGTTTTCAATTCTTCTGATAAATTAGGTTTTGTTCTTCCTTCATCACCGCTTATTAATTCCTTAATATATGTTCCAGGTTCTGTTGTCAATTCTATTTTAGCAATATTTTTATTAAATTCAATTACTCTCGATTTGATAATTCTTCTTGTTCTTTTAATATCCGCCCTTCTATGTTTAACCCTATTAGGGGTTTTTTGTATAATCTCAGTATCTGTAAAATTTTCTATCTTTTTTATATCCTCTTTTTCCAATTCCCTTTCAAAT
>JAQTSF010000010.1 GCA_028711485.1 Candidatus Iainarchaeum sp. | reverse complement strand
AAAAGAAAAAGTTAGAAAGTGGATTCTTGATTGGGAAAGGGGAAAGAGAAGAAGGCCAATATTAATTTACGGTCCTTCGGGAACAGGAAAAACTTCTTTTGCTTATGCTGTAAAAAATGAATTTGAAATGGAAATAATAGAGATGAATGCAAGCCAATTTAGAAATAAAAAAGAAATAGATAAAATAATAAATGGGACAATGCTTGCTGGAACATTGAGCGGAAAAAGAAAAATAATATTGATTGATGATGTTGATGTTCTTGATCGAAATGATAGAGGAGGAGCATCTGAAATATCTAGAGCAATAAAAGATTGCAATATACCTGTAATATTAACAGCTGAGGATGCATGGGCAAAAAATATTTCTTCAATAAGAATGCTCTGCGAACTAATCCAGTTAAGACGCATATCAAAGGGGACAATGCTTAAAATTATTTCAGCTATTTCTGAAAAAGAAGGATTTCTATTGGATAAGATTATTCTTGAAAAAATGGCTGAAAATTCAAATGGGGATATAAGATCTGCAATAAATGATCTTCAATCTTCAAACAGCTACAAAAGGGATCATAAAAAAGATGTGTTTAATGTTGTAAGAGAAATATTCAAAGGAGAAAAATATTCGGAGGTAAGAAATTTGTTTTCAGGTGATGTTGATTATAAATTGATAAAATTATGGGTTGACGAGAATATACCTTATGAGTATTTAGACAAAGAAGAACTTGCAAAAGCATATTATTTTATGTCACGATCAGATCAATTTGAAGGAAGAATAGGGGTTTCGGATTGGGGTTATTTGAAATATGTAATAGATTTTTTCAGCTCTGGTGTAGCGCTTTCAAAAAACAAAAGAAATATGCGATTTGTGAAATATAATTTTCCTGGATATCTAAAGGAAATGGCTGGAACTGTTAAAAAAAGAGCAATGTTGAAATCAATAGGTCAAAAAATAGGCGCAAAAACCCATACAAACTATAGAGAAGCAAGAGAATTCATACCATTATTAACTGATAAAATGAAAAAGAACAAAGAAGGTGTTATGGAATATTATAAATTTACCGATGAAGAAGCTGAATTTATAGAAAAAATGCCTTTTGATAAAATAAAAATAAAAAAATAATTATTTCTTTTTCTTTAATTCGAGTATATCTTTTGGTTCTATTCTCAAACGATAATCTTTCATAATTTTTGAGATATCATAATTATATTTAATCGCTATTTTTTCAAGTTCATCATCTTCCAATTTTGAAAGTTTATGCTCCTCCAAGATTTGGTTTAAAGAAAAACCTCTGCCCATTAAAAGCAATATGTCAGGTATTGCAGATTTTACAAACTTTCCTGAAGTATACTCTTGAAAAAGTTCAGTTAGTAACATTTCTAAATTTAAAAAATCAATTCCTTCCCTTCTAATAGAAACCAGAGTGTTCTCAAGAGTAGTTGCAACAACCATGGGTTCAAAACCAAGAGAAATGAATTTCTCAAAAAGAGCAAGATTTTTAGATTTCAAAATCACTCCAGCCATTTCCTTGTTCAAAATTTTCTCAAGATTTTTTCTTTTATCATCTAAGGAAAGTGACATTTTTGATTTAACAGAATCAACTAGTGATTCTGGAATATCGATAGGAAAAATATCTGTTTCTGGATACATTCTTTCCTTACCTGGGAGAGGTCTCATATAAGTACTGTATCCATCTGGATTTGCTTTTCTTGTTTCTTCTGGTATTGTTATGACCATTGCTCTTTCAAATACATTCTTCAATGCTAGTATTCCAATTTTTTCATCAGCAACAACAAGAACAAAGGCATCTGAATCAGAAATCTCGAGGATTTCTCTTATTTGCATAATTTCTTTTTCTGAAATGGAATATTTAGAAAGAGTTTCATCAGAATGAATTATCCCTTTAACCCCTGTTGTTTTTGCATAATCGCTTAGTTCAGAACCATATCTTCTATTTTTTCCAATTTCTATACCTAAAATACCAGAATACCCTGAAAGTTTTATTCCAAGAACTTTATTTCCTGCTTTAATCCCGGAGGAAATAAGTTTTGAATTTGTTTCTTTGAAAATTGAGGTGATATCTTTTGGCGTAAATGTCAATGATGAATTTTTCAAAATCTGTTTTATTTTTTTATTTATTTTTATTAGTTCTTCCTGCCTTTTTACTTCGTTTAAAACAAATTCTGGAAGAAGTTTCAGTTCCTGTGCACCTTTTATTTCTATTCTAGAACCTCCTTCTGTTGAAACATTTACGTCCTGCCTTATAGTTCCTATCCCCCGCATAACTTTGCCAGTTGAACGCAGAAGGGCTCCTATTTTTTCTGCAACTTCTTTTAGATGCTCTCCATCTATTATTTCAGGTTCGGTTGTTATTTCTAATAAAGGAATTCCTAATCTGTCTAATTTATACGTGGATGATTGCTTGTTTTTTTCAACTATCCCAGCACTTTCTTCTTCAAGAGCTATAGAAGTTATTCCAATTTTTCCTCTTGAGGTTTCAATAAACCCTCCAAGAGCGATAATCATTGTTCTCTGAAAACCAGAAGTGTTGCTTCCATCAATAACGATTTTACGCATTACATGAGATTCACATACTAGATTGGAATGAAGAAGAATAGACATTTCTATAGCTATTAGAAGGGCATTTTCATTTACATGATGAGGCGGTTCTTCATCACAATCCACAAGACAGTTGCATCTGGAAAATATATGATAATAAAAATCGAGGTCCTTTTGGGACTCGGATTTAGAAGCAAGATCTAATTCCCCTAATTCACTGAAAACAGGATGTAGTTTTCTGTTTATTAAAAAATTATAGTTTTCAGATTCTAATATTTCTGAATTGCAGTTGCAAAATAGTTTTTTTGTATCAAGACGCTGATGGATTTCTATTCCTATTTTCAAAAAATCAACTCATTCAAAATTTTCTCTGAAAACAGATCTTTCTGAAATTTCTCCTGTAAGATTTTTCATCATTAATTCACGAATTTTCTCTGGTTTTTTTTCTCTTCCAAGAACAAAGCACATTTTTACAAATGCTGTTTCTGGAGTCCAATCTGCTCCATCACCTATAACCCCTGTTTCTTTAAGAATCCTTCCTGCACTGTAAACCCCTAAGTTAATTCTCCCATATATTGTTTGAGGTGCAATTGCAACAGTTATTCCGGAATCAATAAGAGAACGTATATTCTGAAGTATTGGTTTTGAATTTTTGTCACCGAAAGGATTGGAAGGAACATTTCCAAGTCCTGTGGCTGCGATAACAACACCATCATAGGACCTTAAAGAATCTATAAACTCAGGTTTTATTCCAGGATAAGTTTGTATTAAAGCAACATTTGGATTAATTCTTGAATCCAGGGATGGTTTTGAATTATTTCTTTTTTTGAACTCTGAAAGGGGCTCGAATTTTGAATTGCTGAAATCTGAAATTGCAAGAGGAAGGGAATTTATAGATTTAAATGCATCTCTTCTTGAGGTGTGCATTTTTCTTACTCTGGTTCCTCTGTGCAAATAACAATAATTATCCGAACTTTCAGCATGCATACAAATCATAACTTCAGCAATTTCCTTTGTTGCAGCGTATACACTATTGATAAGATTTATTCTGTTATCGCTGCTAGGTCTGTCAGAACTTCTTTGTGCTCCTACAAGAATAACAGGAACTGGAAGTGAAGAAAACATAAAACTCAATGCAGCACTTGTATAGTGCATTGTATCTGTTCCATGCATAAGCACCACTCCTTTTGAACCATTATTGATTTCGTCAAAAACAGATTCCCCGATTATTTTCCAATGGTCCTGAGTCATATCTTCTGAGAGCAAAGAAAAAACACTTTTTGTTTTTATTGTAGATATTTTTGAAATTTCAGGAAATACTTTGAGAAGCTCTTTTGGTTTTATAAGAGGATAAACTGCACCGGTTTTATATTCCACTTTTGAGGAAATTGTACCTCCACAACCCAATATGGAAATTTCTCCATCAGTTGATTGTTCTTTTTCTTCTTTCTTTTTTTTGTATTTTTCTATAAGTGAAAATTCTGCATCTTTAGGATCTATTCCTATGTTATACCCATTATCCAATTTAAGTACAATTATTTCTTTCTCTCCTGCGCGAGGCATGAGTATTCCTTCAAAAGAGTTTTTCCCTTTTTTTACACTTATTCTATCTCCTAGAGATATATTTTTATTGTTGAAAATTGAGAGTAAGGATTTCGAGTACATGAGGATAGATTGTTTAGTATAATTTAAAATCCTAATCCTTAATCTTAAATATTTTAACGTCTCCGTTTGCACTCTCGAATACAAGTTCAAATCCTTCTAGTTCTTTTAGAATAAATGCTTTGTATAAATTTGAATCGTAAAATTTATTTTTCCTGTCCACCCAACCACTTGCCATTTGTCCATTTTCTATCCAGATAGAATCCCGGGTGTATGCAAGATGATAAATATTAAATGAAGAATCTGAACCTGCAGGAACGAGAAATGCTTTATGTAATTTCAAATCACCATTTTCATATTTTTCATTTAAAGAATAAAGTGCATCGGTTGTTTGTCCAGTCATGAGAGTTGTTTTTCCTAAACAATATGTTGCATCAAATTTAGGAGTAATTTTTTCAGAAGCGTCATAGATATACCCTTGTGAAAATACTACAACACCTTTTTCACCAGTTATTTTAGAAATTGTACATTCCTGATAGTAATCACTTGTTTTTGGAACAAAAATAATTTCCCATAAATGATCCCATTCGCAAGCAGACTGCATTGAACTTTTTTCAACATTAGTTTCATTGTCTCTTGCACAGGAAAGATAGTTTAATGCCCCAAATTTACCTCCAAAACCAGATAAACCAGTTGCATATTTATTGAATAATAATTCACTGTCAAAGAGTACATATTCTGAATCATGAGAAAGCATAAAGTTCTTTAAATCCGAGGATGTACCGTCTATAAATGCATGTGCAACTTCTCCAATCATTTTATGAGAGGCGTGCTCATTTCTAAGGACGGTGTTCTTTTCCCCAAAATAGTTTATCCAATGCCCATAATCCCACCAGGAGGTTATTCTCATATCCTTATCTTGATGATCTTTTATCCATTCCATTGTTTCCAGCCAATAATCGTTTAATCTTGCGCAACCGAAACTTATTGCATTCTTCTCAAAGGTAGATACTTTTGAAGTGCTTTCAGCAATAGAATAAATACATAACTTTTGGTTGTACTGATATTCTGTTCCTTTTGAAGCATACGCGATCGGATCTTGAGCAGCTGTGCAAATATCATAGTCATATTGCCCTACGCTAGCCAATTCATTGCATAATGAAGTGAACTTATCCTTTAGAGCAGAAGGATCATTCTGGAATTTAGGTTGCAATGAGTACATCAATATCCCTGGTGCTGCAGAATTTGAAAATTGTAAAAGAGAGAGTAATATTCCTATTGCCAAAAGAGAAATCATTAATTTATTTGCAAGATGTTTTTGTTTTTCTGAATCTTTTTCTAGTCTTTTTGAAAATGAGGATAGATGATTAGAAAATTCTCCTAAAATAAAACCAAAAGCAATGGCAAGCATAAATCCAGAATAGATTATATACTTTGATTTGAAAAGTCCTATGAATAAGGGTGGAAAGACAATTGCAATAAATAGTAAAGATAACGTATCCTCTCCTTTTAACTCACGACTTAACGAAAGTATAAATGCAAATAAGAAAAGTAGTATTATAGAAGACATAGGACTATTTTCAATCCCAGGAAAGGATAATGAAAGTCCTAGAATAATATTTCCAATTTCTGCAATGATTACGATAATGGTATTAGAAATATAGGAAAAAATTATAAAAATATAATTTATAGGTTCTGGAAATGTAGTCCCAGCAAAGCCTAACATATTTTTAATAAACACAGAATCTGTGGCTGCTTGTTCTTGAATAGTTCTATATAATGGCGAGGTAAATTGAGCTGTTGAAAGACCTGATTTTGCAGCTCCTAAAATCCAGGAACCAACAGGAGTAAAAAATAGTAATAATAAAATTGCAACAAAAAATACTCCGGAGTATAGATATACTTTTCCTTTTTCTTTTGAAAATTGATCCCAATATTTTAATCGAATGTAATATAGAATACATGATAGGATAAAAATAAAAAACAGTGCATAGTGGATATTACTAAATAAAAATTTATTTTTATAAATTGAATGAAATATTGCAGGAAGTACAACTCCTACAAATATAAATAGACCATTTAATTTTAGGAAATTTAAAAATTGTGGAATTTCTCTTTTAAAGAAAAGCAGAATAGAATATAGTGGTATAAATATTATAAGTACTGCAAGTGCAAGTATTGCTGATGAAGAACCTAGAAAAACCGCTGCAAATCCTAGTGAAGCAAGAAGAGTAAATTTCCAATCCCGATTTTTTATTGATAGAACATAGAATGCATAAAACATTGAAATTGCAAAAAATGCATAAGGCTGAACTTCAAATTCTCCTGCAGCCAATTTTGCTATAAATATGGGTATAAACGATGCAACAGAAGCAGCAATCAATCCGAATTCTCTGTTATATACTGAGGATAATAATAAGTATAGAAAAAAAATTGCAAGCGCAGCCATTATCGGAGGATAAAATGATGCTACAAGAGATAAGAGATAGTTATTATATTCCCCTCCAGAGGTGTAAAAAGAATACCAAAGAGATTCAAGATAAGCAAGTGAAGGTGCATATCTATGATCAACAATTACTTCAGGATACCATGCTGTCCCATCATTAAGTGGAGGGATTCCCAGAGTTAAGATTTGGGTTGTTGAATACAAATAGAAATAAGGATCAACATCAGGAAATATGGGACTATAAGATTGTACTCTTATCCAAAATGCAAGAAAAACAACCACAACTAACACTATTGCAACTAAATTTTCTTTTGAATAAGAAAGTTTGGGAAGTTTAAATTCCTCCCATGTTTTTTCTTTTATAAATAGAATTAGAGAAAGGATATAGAAAATTAAAACTGAAAAAATTGCAATAGTATATGAATACAATATTCCTAAAATACCGAGAATGAACGGGATTAAAGGAAGAAGAACTAAACCTATTGCAAACCCGATAAAAAGTTTCTCGAAAAACAAAAGATTCTTTTCTTTCAGCAGAGAAAATGAGAGTAAACATCCTGGAATAAAATTCATGAAAATGATTAAAAGTAGCAGATATAATGGATTAAAATCAATGAACATTTTTCAATACACCCTTAAAGATAATTTATTCCCATATCAGATTCTGAATCTTTTTCACTTGAGAACCCGCCAGAAGCTCCGAAAATATTTGGAGAGGAAACTCCAGTGAGTATAGCAGTAACTGCTATAGAATCAGTAAGATTAGGATTAACTCTTGCTCCGAGTTTTATGTTTGCATCAAAATCAAATACATTGGTTATTTTCTCTCCTGTAGTTATTGCATCACTTAATGTTAAATCCTGTCCGCCCTCTAAATGAAGCAGACATCCTTTAGCTTCTTCATAATTTACATCTAAAAGTGGATGCTGCATTGTATCTTTAACAACCTTGTCTATTTTATCAACACCTGAGCCGTTTCCAAGGGAAATCATTGCAAGACCTCCTCCTTTCATAACTGCTCGCACATCCGCAAAATCCACATTTATTAAACTTGGGAACATAATTGTATCTGAAATACCTTTTACTGCTCTTCCAATGATGCTATCTGCAAGTTTGAATGCATCATCAATTGGAAGGTTTGGGGCATATGAAGTTAATCTATTATTATCAATAACAACAACTGTATCTGCAACATTTACTAAATTTTTAAGACCTTCTTGTGCAACTTTTAATCTTACTCTTTCAAGTGAAAATGGATAAGTAACCATTGCAACTACTATAGCGCCTTGTTCTTTTGCAACTCTTGCGACTACAGGAGCTGCTCCTGTTCCTGTTCCTCCGCCCATTCCGCCACATAGGAATACAAGTTCATTTTCACCTATTTCATCTCTAAGGAGTTGGATATCTGCTTCTGCAACCTTTCTTGCTACGTTAGCATCTCCACCTGCACCTAAACCTCGGGTTATTGATTTTCCAATAAGAATTTTTTGATTTGCTTCTGTAATTTTTAGATGTTTTCCATCGGTATTTATTGCAATAGTATTTGCACTTTTAATTCCTGCTTTGGATAAACGGTTAATAGAATTACATCCTGCACCGCCAACACCAATAACAGAAATCCTTACTCCGGCTAAATCCTCAACATCAGAAACAGGTTTTATATCTTCTTTCGCAGATTGTATTATGGAATCAAACATAAATGCACCAATTATATTTATAGAAAAGTAATTTAAAGATAGCCCCTCATAGCCTTTTAGTTTCAAATGTTTTCCAAGGTTAAAAGGCTATGTCCAACAGAACGTCGCAACGTTCTGTGGACCATAGAACGAAACGTCGTTCTATTGGTGACCCAAAACCATTTTTTCTTATAACTGTTGATAGACTTTAATTTAAATTGTAAAAATAGCCCCGCGCGGATTCGAACCGCGGTCACGAGGTTTCTCCTGTTAAAACCAGAGCCTCACATCCTTGACCATTGTCCAAATCAAAAAATCGGCTAGACTACGGGGCTAATGTTAGTATTGTCTTGCAATATAAAGATAAATCTTTGCACTTTTTCCACAGGAAATACATTTCTCTGAACTGTTAGGAACTTCTTTTGAATTAAACAAAGAACCACGAACATTTCCGTGAGTTTTGTTTTTTACATCTTCTGCACATTTTTCTCCATCTATTGTGTCTGTGCAAAAGGGAACTCTTACAAAACCCCCTTTTTCATCTAGTATTTTTTTCAATGAATCCATGGAAATAGAAGAAAAAATAAGAGAATTGAAAATTGAATCTGCATTTGAAATAATAGTTTCTAAAATAGTTTTTCCTTCTTTTTTTATTTCATCTAAGATATTATTTTCAGGAACTTTTGACTTTTTTTGAGAAATTCTAGTAACTAGAACTATTGAATTGGAATCTATTTCCCTTTCTCCTATTTCCAATCGGATAGGAACTCCTTTCATCTCCCAGTAATGATACTTAAATCCAGGGGTATTTTCTGAATCATCAATTTTAACTGAAAAATTATTTTTTAATTTGTTGTATATTTGTTCGCATTTTTCTAAAACTTTTTTCTTATTATTATCTTTATATATTGGAATAATTACCACTTGAACCGGAGCCAATTCAAATGGGAATACTAATCCTTTTTCATCACCATGAGTGGAAATTAAAGAGGCATATATTCTAGAAATGCATGGGCCATAACAGGTCTGCCATCCATATTTGGATTCACCAGTTTCATCCATATATTTAATATTAAATGGTTTTGAGAAATTTTGTCCAAGCATGTGAGTAGAAGGAAGCTGAAGAGCTTTTCCGTCTGGAAGAAGAGTATCGGCAGCATAAGTATTAACTGCACCTGCAAACTTATCCCATTGCGGTCTTTTGAAAAAAAGGAATGGAATTCCGAATCTTTTGTGTATTATTTCTTCTGCAATTTCCATATCTTCCTTTACCTGATTCATTGCATCTTTTTCGGTTGCAAAAACATTATGGGCTTCTATCCAATAAAATTCCCTGCTTCGTATAAATGGTTTTGTTGCTTTGGTTTCATATCTCCACACTTGAGCTCTTTGATAAATTTTAAGGGGAAGATCTTTTAGCCCGCTTATCCACAAAGAGTATAGGGGATACATCGCAGTTTCACTTGTAGGTCTCATTGCATATCTCTCCTCAAGCTTGTTTTTTCCTGCCTCAGTTACCCAAAAAACTTCTGGAACAAAACCTTCTATATGTTCGGATTCCGCAGTAAGATTCTGCTCTGGTATAAGAGAGGGAAACCAGGAAGGCAAATGACCTCGTGATTGCAAAGCTTGTTCATATATTGAATACATTCTTTCCATTGTGAGTACAGACCAGGGCATAAAAACAACAAATCCTTTGAGATTATATCTTAAATCGCATAATTCTGCATCCTTAACAATGGTGTTATACCACTCTGAAAAATTTGATTTTGGAATATTCATAAAAAGAGTATATAATTGGATAATTATTAATTGTTTTAGGTGGAGTCTATAATTTAACGATCAAGTCTTTCTTTTCATTTCCTTTAAATATTTTAATGGTTATTGAATTAGAAAAATGCGGAAAAATAAATTTTATACTTTCTCCTGCTTTTAAATTTTTTCTAGAGAATAGAGTAAATTCTTTTTTATTTTCAGGATTTTTTTCTTTAAATTCTATTTTATCAACAAATTCTTTTGCCCTTACAGTAAGATGAGTATTGGAACCTGATAAAGAAATTTTTCCTTCAATCCATGGATCCCTTAATTTAAACAGGACATATAGAAATATTATAATTACAATAAAAAGAAGAATTTCCAGAATCATGCAAAATCCACCTTTGATTTTGATTTCACCATAATAACGCGTATATTATTTTTTCTTAGTATATTCTTAAGTTTTATATCGTCAGTACATACGATTGTTCTGTGCTCTTGTGAGTAATCAATTATCCAATCATCAACTTTTTTTTCTGAAAGAACTACCAAGATATCACTTTTATATTTATCCAAAATTTTCAGAGCGAATCTTGCTTGAAGTGCTGCAGTGCCTTTCCTGCCAGCAATAGAATTAAGCTCTTCGATAATTTTGTTTGAAATTATAAATTGGACACTCCCAATAAGAAGTTTAAGCTCCTTAAAAATATCAAGTTTATATTTGTAGGGAATAAGAAGAAAATTGGTATCTAAAATAACCTTATTGCTAAGCACAAGAGAAATATAAATAAAAAAAGTTAAAAAGGAATTATTTTATTCCAAGAACCTCTTTTGCTTTTCCGAAATCAGATTTTGAGGGTTTTATTGCAACCTCAGTTTCATTATTTTTCTTTCCGAATATGTATAAACTCTCAAGACTTATGTTTCTGTTTGCAAGTTTCCGGGTTATTTTGCCAAGTTCACCAGGACGGTTGCTGAGGGTTATTACTATTATTTCATCTTCAGAAACAGTGAATTCAGGAAGCTTTGAAATTGCTTTTACTGCAGTGGTAACGTCAGTGGTGAGAATCCTGAATACTGCTTTGTTATTCATTTCATAGGCGGATATTGCTTCTATATTTACACCTACAGAACCTAGTGATTCAGAGATAATTGCCAATGATCCAACCTTATTTGGAGAAATTATAGTCAATTCTTTCATTTTCCCAACCTAAAGATAACTTATTTAAAAGGGTTTTAATTTGTTTGTGGAGGAATAGATGTAGGATGAATAGTATGAATAAAAGTATTAAATTAAGTTTTTATGGTGGAGTTGAAGAAGTAGGAAGAAGCTGTTATCTTATTGAAAAAGGAGATAAAAATATAGTTCTTGATTGTGGTATAAAATTAGGGGAAAAAGTAGAGCATCCCGAGATACCAAAAGATAAAATAAAATCCATAAAGGAAATTATTATTTCTCATGCACATCTTGATCATTCAGGATATCTTCCACATTTATATTCTGACGGATATTCACCAAAAATAATAGCCACTAAACCTACTAGAGATCTTATGGGCGTATTGCTATCTGATTATAGAAGAATACAAAAAGAACCTGCATTTTCACAGAAGGATGTAGATGAATGTATGAAAAGAGTTTATATGACTGAGTATGGAAGTATAAAGAGTCAATTTGAGTATACTTTATTTCAAGCAGGACATATAATTGGAAGTTCAATGATAAGAATTGAAGAATCTGGAGGTATATTATACACTGGAGATATATGTATGAGAAACACCAGGGTACTTGAAGGTTGTAAAAGAGGAGTAAATGCTGAAAATTTGATAGTGGAAAGCACCTATGGAAGCAAAGAGGATATTTTACCAGGAATAAAAGAGGAAGCAGGAAGAATGATTGAACTGATAAATAAAACCTTGAAAGAGGGAGGGTCTGTACTTATTCCTTCTTTTGCAGTAGGAAGAGCACAAGAAATTCTTTTGCTTCTTGATGATTATATGCAATCCGGGGCATTAACAAAGGTTCCAATATACGTAGACGGCATGATAAACAAGGTTATGAGAATTTACAGACACAATGCAATATATGCAAATGAGGATATAAAAAGAAAAATACTTATGAGTGATTATGATCCATTCAACAGCAAAAATTTCAAAAAACCAAAAACAAAAGACAGGTCTGATGTATTACAGGAACCATGTATAATAGTATCAACATCAGGAATGCTAAGCGGAGGACCAGCATTATATTACTTAGAAAAATTGGCTCCGGATCCAAAAAATATGCTGCTTTTTGTAGGATACCAGGCAGAAGGAACAAGAGGAAAGAAAATTCTTGATGGAGAAAAAGAAATAGAACTGGGAGAGAATAAAGTAAAAATGAATATGAAAATAGAGAGCATAAAAATATCAGGACATGCTGATTATAGAGAAATTGTCCAATTTATACATGGAGTAAAAGGATTAAAAAAAGTGTTTATTGTTCATGGGGAGAGCAAAGATCTTGGGGAGGAATTAGAAAAAAAGTATGAAGTGATATTTCCCAAACGAGGAGAGGAGTTTGTAATATGAATGGAAAAAAGATATTATATTATTTTATTGGGGGAGTAGGTGAACCCTCAGGTGAGGGGCTCCCCCCTTGCCTAGGGGAGGGGAAGAGTTTGTAATATGATAATCGTATTGAGATTAGGACATAGAATACCTAGAGATGAAAGAATAACTACTCATGTCGCACTTGTTTCAAGGGCTTTTGGAGCTGAAAAAATGATTTACACTGGCCAGAAAGATAGTGGAATGGAGGAAAGTGTAAAAAAGATTTCGGAGGAATGGGGTGGAAATTTTATAGCAGAATATTCAAAAAATGGTCTTGGAATTGTTAAGGAAATGAGAAGAAAAGGAAGTAAAATAATTCATTTAACAATGTATGGAATTGATTTTAATGAAAAGATGGAAGAAATAAAAAAAATCGAGGAAAATAGTGATATTTTGATTGTTGTTGGTGGTGCCCAAGTACCAATTGAATTTTATAAAATATCTGATTTTAATTTAAGCGTAACAAACCAGCCTCATTCTGAAGTTGCAGCACTGGCGGTGTTGCTGAACGAACTTAATTCTAAAAACAAAGTATTTGAAGGAAAAAAGAGAATAACGCCTTCAGAGAATAAAAAGATTATTATTACAAAGAATTAAATTCACCAATTACGGATTCGAGGTAGTTTCTTTCAACACTTCCTTCTTCAAAATTAGGGAGTACCTGAGATGCAATAGCTATTCCACAATTTCTAATTTCTAATGCTTTTCTTTGATTTCCTAAGGATAGATAAATTCTTGCAGCTTCAAGAGAAGAATTCAAAATATCAGGGATATTATCAGAATATTGAATTAATTTTTCAAGTAATATTACTTTTCTTTGAGGAGTTTGATTTAATTCCAATGCGGATTTAAGTAAAGTTATCATTCTTTTTCTTGACTCTTGGCAAGCAGGATCTTCAGTTACAACTGGAGTATCTGATTCTGCAGTATATGCCCTTTCTACTGCTTCGTACTCCGGTGTTCCTTGTTCTAATAATAAAAGAGCCGTTCCCAGATTGGATTTTCTTTGAGAAACAGTGGGGCTTAAAGAATTTCTCAATTTTGATTCTGAGTCTAAACAATCATAAAATGCTGTACTTGCTTCTCTGCTTTCTTCTTGTTTTGTTAAAATTGGTTGTTGTGATTTTTTTAATTGTTTTTCTTTTAAATGAGTTGTTAAAACTGCTGCCAACCACCTTGATAATAATATTGCTCCTGTAGCAACCCAAAACGGAGTTACTTGTGAAGAAAATATTGTAGAAAAAAATGAATCCATAGAGGAAGCAGATGCTGCAAAATAAGCTAAGAAGCCAACAATAAATGCATTTGAAACTTTTTTCAAGGCAAATAATAATTTTGAGCCAATTGTTTTTTCCGGAGTGTGTTCTATCTCATTTTCTAATAGTTCTAGGGCAGATAATAAAGAATCT
>JAQTSF010000081.1 GCA_028711485.1 Candidatus Iainarchaeum sp. | reverse complement strand
CATAAGATTTGCAAACGTATAATCCCCATGAATTATATTTAATGAATGTAATTGTTCTAATATTTTACCCGCTTCTTTCACATTTTTTTCAT
Source organism: Candidatus Iainarchaeum sp. (assembly GCA_028711485.1). GTDB lineage: Archaea > Micrarchaeota > Micrarchaeia > Anstonellales > Bilamarchaeaceae > JAQTSF01. The sequence continues at coordinate 3,363 of JAQTSF010000081.1, read as the reverse complement.
TTGCCTCTGCATTTTGACCTTTTATTATACTCATTGTTATTGTAAATTCAGAAACTTCAAGAAGTCTTGGGCAAGGAATACCTGATTTTGATGCCTTTTCAAGAATTTTTGCCTCTTTTTTTGTACGGGATTTTCTAAGCATATTATCTAATTTTTTTTCCCTGTATTTTTTAGGAATACGATCTTTGACTAAACAAGAAATATCATTTGAACGAAGAGCACCCAAGCTTAAAAGCTTGGGTTTAATGCTCATTCGTTCAAATATTTGAAAAATGGTTGGTGTCTTGTCCAGCACTAAAGTACTCGGTTTGCGACCTGAACCATTTTTCAAATCATTAAACACTGAAAATTTCAATACTGCTTCTGCACCTTTTAAGTTATTAGTATCATTCATAGCGCAAGTGAACCTCCGAAATTCATCATCATCCAAATTGAGGTAAGGATAAGCAGTACCCATATTGGGAAATTCCAGGAGATTACTTTACTTCCATCCAATGGAGATATGGGAAGCAGATTAAAGGTTGCGAGAAGAGAATTGATATATGCTCCGAATAACCAGATATTAACAGGAAAATACCCTTCCGGAGAAATTGCAGAAAACAAAACAAATGTGATTGCAAGAAACATGTTCATTAAAGGTCCTGCTGCAGAAATTATTCCATTTTGAGTTTTGGTAATATTTCTTGCAAATATATAAACTGCTCCCGGAGCTGCAAAAACAAATCCAATCATAGAGGTAATAAACATTAATAGAAGTCCTTGTGGCCACATCATAAATCTTGCCTGTGCACCATATGCTATTGCAACAGCTTTATGTGAAAGTTCATGAAGAACAAAACCCAAGCCTATTGTGAAAACAAAAACCAAATAAAATATAGAAAAAGTAATAGGATCTGAAAAAAGATCTTTTTCAGTATGAACATTTATTGCAATAAGCACGGCTAAAGAAATTGCCAAAATGCAAATTGTAATTTCAACTGCTTCTTTTTTATCAATTTTGAAAGAAGTATTATTCCCTAATAGTCTCTTCATATAAAAGCCTCACTCGGGGCATGCTAAATGCTCCGCCATATGCTTCAACAATACCAACCGCTTCTCTTCCATCTGAAAGCTTGATTTTTATTTCATTATTCATTCTTCCATCCTCAATTGCAACTCCTTTTCTTCCGATTCCAAAAAGAGCAGGCATAGCACCGTTTGAAATTATTACCATATCGCCTTTCTTTAAGCCCCTAAAAGAGGGGTATAACAATGCGACTAAAATAGAAATTCCTGTACTAAGTGCAATCATTTTTATTAAAAGCATTAAAGTTGCATCTGGGAGAATAACAAAAATTATAAGTGATGCTGATAGAAGGAAAAAGAAAAATTTTACAAAAAATGGTATATACATTCTATTATCACCTATACTATAGAGTATTGCTTAAGATATATTTTTATATCTAAACTATTTAAAACGGAGTTATTTTCAGATTATGTGGTAAGCATTAGATAAATGACATTGATTCGAATTTGTGGATATTGTTGATTTTTTTAAATTTTATCAAAACTTTTTTTCCTAGATAAGAATCTCTTTTAAGAGCAAGTAATGTTTCCAGTGAGAGTGATGTCGGTTTTAAATTGAAAAAAAGAAATATATCTTCTCCTTCCAGGGTAATTGATTTGTTTTCTAAATTAATTTCTAGAGCATTGTCTTTCAAATTAATAGAATTTATTTTTCCAATTAAAAAATTATCAGGTCTTCTGTGGAGTATTCTGGAATTTTTATCTACAAAAAGTTTTCCATCTTTAAAATGAACATTCTCTAGTATTAATTCGTCTTTATCCATTAATGAATTGAATCGCGAATCGTGTTCAGTTTTAACAATAAGAATAGTGCCTTCAGAATCAGAAAGTGAAAATAATGGGGCATTGGAGCTGTCTCTTGATAGAGAAATAAAACCTTTTACATTAAATGGTCCTTCACTATTAAGGGAATTGATACTCTGGAAACCTTTTTTCTTATATACTGATAAAGATCCTTTATAACCAAGAGTTAATCTTCCGTTCTTGTAAAAAACATTCCTTAATTCAACTTCATCATTTAGCCTTATTTTATTTGCAAGAGCGATATCTTTTTCCCATAATATTAAAGATACCTGTTGGCCTTCTTTTTCGATAATAATGGATTTTGATTTCTTTCCTGAAGAGTAAAAATTAGTTTCAGAAATAGATATGATTTTGCCTATAATGTTTATGTTTCCGCTATTTTCTTTCAAATCAGATATTGCTGAGAATTTTACTTCTGGTAAGTATAATTTTTTATTTTTTGCAATAAGTGTAATTGCTGCCTCTCTGGAGATATATCCGTGAAATTCATTTATTTTATCTGATATCTCTTTTTCAAGTTCATCTTTATCCATAAGCGAAAGCAGTTTAGAATAATAATCCATAATAAAAAAATTAACGGAATAGGTTTAAAACATATATATCTGGAATAGAATAATGAGAAAAATGGAAAATGTAGAGTACCAGTATATTCTTAGAGAATTTGAAAAGCTTTATGGTAATAGAATTGATAAAATTCAGGAGATTGGAGAAGGAAAATTCATTCTAAAGATAGGTAAAGAAAGAATAGTTGTACATTTGGGAATAAGAATGAATATAGAAAATTACCAGGAATTTGAAATAGAGGAGAATAATTTTATACAAAAATGCAGAAAAGAACTTAAAGGTCTTAAATTCTCAGGAGTTGAGCAGAAAAATGATGACAGGGTTTTTTGTTTTGTATTTGAAGGTTTTGAAACAAGAAAAGAACTTTTTTTTGAAATGTTTGGTGAAGGAAATGCAATATTAGTTTCAGAAGGAAAAGTAGTGGATTGCTATAAAAAAGAAAAGTGGGCAGACCGAGAAACGCGACCTAAAGAAGAATATAAACTTCCCAAAAGCAATGTAGTTAAAAAAATTGAGGAAGCAGTATCTGAAAAATATGTTATAAGCTGTATGATGAGGCTTCCGTTAGGAAAAAAATATGCAAAAGAAATTTTGAAGAGATTGGATATAGACGAAAGAACAATAGGAAATTCACTTTCAAAATCCGATATAGATAGAATAGATAAAGAGATTGAAAAAATGAACCGTGAGTTAAAACCTATTGGATTTTTTGATAAAGAGATAATTATAGACTACGGATTGACCGATTTAATAGAATATAATGAATGTGAAAAAAAAGAATATGATAGTTTGAGCGAATTGATTGGATATTACTACAAAAATGCAGTTCAGGATAAGAAAAATGAAAAAAAAGAAAAATTAATTAAACGACTTGGAGATCAGGAAAAACAGCTGGTGGAATTAAAAGAAAAAGAGCAAACTTACAAAAAA
>JAQTSF010000009.1 GCA_028711485.1 Candidatus Iainarchaeum sp. | reverse complement strand
TATAAAGGCAAATTCAAAATTGCTACAATTTGTTCTCATTCTTCATTACAGATTTTCCACGGAGCTAAACAAGAAGGAATTAAAACAATCGGCATTGTAAAAGAGAAAAACAAATCTTTTTATGAGAATTTTCCTGAAGCCAGACCAGATGAATTTATAGTTGTTGATAATTATTCTGATATTCCGGTCGATACTCTAATTCAAAAAAATGCAGTAATAGTTCCACACGGTTCTTTTGTTGAATATGTAGGAAAAAAACTCGATAATTTGGAAATACCTATATTTGGAAACAGGGGAAGTTTGAAATGGGAAAGAGATAGGATGAAAATGTTTGAATGGATGCAAAAAGCAGGATTGAGAACTCCTAAAATATTAAAACCAGAACAAATAGACCGCCCTGCACTTGTAAAATTCCCTGGCGCAAAAGGTGGAAGGGATTATGTTGTTGTAAATTCTTATGATGAGTTTGAGCAGGTTGTTAAAGGAGACCGAGAAGGTATAATCATTCAGGAATTTATAATCGGAGTAAGGGCATATGCACATTATTTCTTTTCCCCGTTTTCTAAAATAGGGCATCCTGCTAAAAATGGAAAGCTTGAACTTCTTAGTATAGACCGAAGAAGAGAGAGCAATGCAGATGAGATTTACAGGACTCTTTCAGTGGGTGCAAAAGGACCTAAAACAAGAATGAGCTTTACAGTTATAGGCAATGATCCGATTACATTAAGGGAATCTCTTCTTCCTATTTTTATGGACATGGGAATAAAAGTTTCTGATACCTCCCATTCTTTGTTTGGAGGAATATTCGGTCCTTATTGTATAGAAACCGTTGTAGCTGATGATCTAGATATATTTTCTTTTGAAATAAGTGCAAGAATTGTTGCAGGCACAAATCTCTATCCAATGGGTTCCCAATATTCATTTTATTATTACAAAAAACCAATGAGCACTGGGAGAAGGATTGCATTCGAAATAAAAGAGGCATTCAAGAGAAAGAAAACGTCTTCTATCTTTTTCTAATAGTCTACCTCTAAAAACAAAATGAAACATTTATAAACACATTATACCATAAGATCCACATAACAAACTATTAGGTGAAAATATATGACTCGAAGAAAAACATTAATAGGTTCTCCCGTAGTTCCAAGAGGTTGTATTCGAACTCTCTTAACCGAGGGACCAATGGTTTTAGGTAGAGGAAGATCCTCAGAAGTTACTTATCCTTATGGAGCTAAACTTCCACCATCTGCTGATTCTTATAGATTCTATTTAACCGGCAGGACTGGCCAAGTTCTTGAAAAAGCAAGAGAATTAAGAATCACACCAAAAAGGTTCCTTCTTGATGCAGGTCTTAAGCCTCTTACAGATGCAGAAAAAGCAGTGTTAATCGTTAAAGTTACTTATGACGATTCAGAAAAACCAGTTGGTGCCAGTATAATTTATAGTATGGGCGAAGGCCATGCGGTTGTTAGCTACCTGTACGGAAAACATACTGTTTCACAAAGAAATGCTGAAGGAAGAATGGCCACTACAGATCTTTCACCTACTGCAAAATCAAATATTCGTTCACATGTTTTAAGACTCGCATATCTAAATGATCGCAAAGATGTTCAAGAATTTTTAGAACAGAACCCAGAATTTTAATTTTTTATCCCAAAATCCCTGATTTGATATACCCTACTCCCATTGCTATCAATAGCAAACCAATAATTTTTGATAATATTGTCAATACTCTTTGCCCTAATATTCTTTTAACATAAATAGCATTCCTTAGTATAACCCAACAAATTACAAGCGCAAAACCAAGAGCAATAAGTACAGAAGTTATTCCATATTCCTGAACCAATAATATAAGACTGCTTATCAATCCAGGTCCAGTTAATAATGGAGTTGCTATAAGCACAGCCACAGAATCTAGTCCTTCTCCGTCTTTTTGATTTTTTGAAAAAGAAAAATTCAATACATTCTCTAACCCTAAAAGTGCAAGCACAATTCCTCCAGCTATTTTAAATTCAAAAAGTGTTATGGAAAGTATACCTAATATTTCCATTCCGCCAAAAATAAATATCACTGCAAGTACTCCTGCAATTATTACCGCATTGTTCGCTGTTTTTTTTATTTCTTCATCTTTGCATCCTTTTGTGAATGTTAAAAATGGGGGCAAACTTGCAAAAGGATCCATAATCATAAATATTGTAACAAATGCAAGAATAATTGCTGAGAGCGATTCCATATTTTAATTAATAAGCTTAAGTTTAAAATTATTGATAAATTGCCTTTCTAAATGTATTTATATTTTTTATCTTCTAATTTATGCTTATGCTCGGTTCAATAAAGAAATTTTTAGGAGAAGATTCACTTAAACAGGCAATAGTAGTTAGAAATGATCTAAAAATGGAAAAAGGAAAAATAGCAGCACAGGTTGCACACGCCTCACTTGCCTCTTACTTAAAATCAAGAATAAAAAATATCGATCTCTCACAAAAATGGATTGATTTTGGAATGAAAAAAATAGTTCTAAAAGTTTCTTCAGAAAAAGAACTTATGGAATATTTTAAGAAATGCAAAATCGCAGGAATACCTTCTGAACTTATACACGATGCAGGACATACACAGGTGGAAGCAGGAACTGCAACCTGCTTTGGTGCAGGGCCTTGGAATGAAACAGAAATTGATAAAATTTTAGGAAAATTAAAATTATTATAATTTTTACTTCTTAATGGGTTATCAATAGATTTATAAACGGTTGTTATAACAAGTATAATCTGGTGTTTTATATGACTACTAATAAAAATACAGCTATTCAGGATAATCGCTCTCCCTTAGAAGTAAAAAGGGATTGCAGTTCTTCATGGAGTTTTGGGGATATTTACGAAGCATTAGTTGGAGAAAGAGTGTTTACCAAACTTTCAAGAGAAGATCTTCTCTCTCTTGTTTCCGAAGCATTGCAGACCGGAGATAAAGATGCTCAATATACAGCATTAAACTGTCTAAGACATATGACTTCTGATGAATTAAGAAGGTTTGAACCACGAGTTTCTGAATTGGCATCTAAAAATGGTTCTGTTGGTTTTTGCTGGGTAAAGTTTGAAGCATGGAGAGTTATGGATAACATACTAACTCAAAAAAATAAAGCTAGATCTGATTCATTAAGAGTTCAAAGAGTTCAACCAGTGCGAGTACTTGCAAGAGCCTAACGAAATGGTCTGCTATTTCTCCTCAAAGGATTAATTTTTCCATGAGAAAACATTTGAAGTGTTCTCTGCATTCTTTCCATTTCTTTTGCATCCAACATCGCCCTTAAATCTGCCTCTATTAAAATCGCTGGATACGCATACTTTTTGTTTATTGAATTTAAAGAATACATCATTCCTGCAATCTCATCAGCTGAGAGAATTCCAGAAAGAAATTCCACTCTCATAGGTCTATCTTCTTCACTTGTTTTCATATAAAATAAATTTATTTTTCCTTCCCACTCTATAAAATCCTTTAATATTGGATGTCTTCTCCAATCATTTCCGACTTTGATAGTACAAGTTCTTTCTCTTTTTTTAAGCAAATAATCCAGAAAAATACTATCCGAAGAATTTATGTTCGAAATTCCTTTCAAAGAATCCATAAATCTTTTGCCCCTGGAGTCCTTTATTACTCCTACAAGTGCTGTTTTATTTTTTTCACAAGTAGAGTATAATTTTTTATAAAGTTCTTTTGTTTTCAGATACTCTTCTAAAATTCCGTTTTCTTCATTTGGTTTGTCTTGCGGGAGAGGAATAAGCGAACCATCCATAAGAATAATTTTTGGTGAAAACTTTTCCACAATTTGAATCGCATTTTCTATTTCTTCCTGTAATCTAAAAAGGCTTCTAAATGAATTGCTTTCATGCTCTTCTAATCCGACTTTTACACTATACTTTGGTTTTGGAAAAGGATCCGGATAGTATTTCACATTTTTCATTGCTGAATTTTCATATTCAAAAATTACCCCTGCTCCTCTTGCAATAACCAAATCCACACCGTGCATTTCTTGGGAAAGAAGCCCCCCGTCAACTGCACCTACTTTTCCATTTATTTTAATTTCTTTTATTTCTATTATCATTTCTCTTTCCAGTGCATCATTTATTCTAAAATTATTTTTCCTTATTCTTTCTGCATCTTCTTTGATTTTAGAAGATATCTCATTTATATGTTCTGCCGCATTCTTTAGTTGTTCTAACATTTATTATCTAGTAAAATACTTAGAGAATAAATATAAATTGTTTTATTCAAAATCTTCTATATGCCTATGCTTGTCCGCAAGCCGGATTATGCTGATTTTGTTGATGAAAAAACATGGTCTTTTCTGCAAAAACACGTAATCTCGCAAGGAATCCTGTCCAGAACCGATGTTCTCAGAGTCTTAGAGTTGTTTCAGAAAGGAAACATTTCAGAAGCTGAAAAAGTTGGTCCGACAGATCACACTGCTCTTCCATTTGTATATATGCTAACTATGGAATCCGGAAGAATAACCCTACTTTCCGGTGCTGATTTAGAAAAGTGGAGTAAATATATTTTAAGTATTAGAGCAGTAAGAAGTGCTACTGACGAACAAACATTTAATTTTATAATGGACAATTTAGTGAATCATTTTTTTACAATTGAACAAATTGTAAATGTTTTTACTCTTCTCTCCCAGGGAAAAACAGAGGAAGCAAGAAAAGTGATTTCACCAGGTCCAAAACAATTAAGTTTTTCACTATCCGATTTTCTTACAAAAAAAGAAGGTTTATTTGTAATAATAGAGGCGCATCAACAAGATTTGTTGAATGTAGCTCTTCCGCGTGTTCAGGAATATATAGACGCTCAAGAGAAAATAAAAGCAGAAAGAGAGCTAAGAACTTTTTTTACACCGCAGACAATAAAATTTTTGACTGATCTTTTTAATATTGATACTTTTACTCTTTTGGAATTAGTAAAAGATTATCCTGCTTCAAGATTTGAAATAGAACTTGGTTCTATTAATGAAGAATCGGTATTATTTGACTTAGGCAGTTATCTAAAAAAACACAAAGGAAAATATTATATCGCTGATTCAGATAAACCTAAATTAAGAAAAAAAGTACGGGCTGAACGTGAAAGAATAGAACATTCTTTTCCTGCTACAGTCCACGAACCCGGAACCAGAGAAGCACTTGAAGAAAGAATTGCAGAAATGGATTCTTCTATTCTTGCTATTCAAATATCCTTTGAAGATCAAAAAAGATTGCTCGAGATAATACAATTATTGAAAAAAGGCAAACTTTCTGAAGCAAAAAAACTTTATAAAAAACTTTCAGGTACAAAAAAAGGCATTTATCATGCAGAAGAAAGATTTTTTACATCTGCAAAAAGCAGTGAAGAAGCAATAATTTTCTTTTCAGATCTTCTCCCAAAAATACCTGAAGCACTTGCACCAGTTTTTATCAGATTAATGCAAAATGCACGAGAATTATATGCTCTTTACTCTACAACAGGAGAAGAATCTATTCTAAAAAAATTGCAATATTTTGAAACTTTTTTCCCAGTTTATTATTTAGCAGCAGTAAGCGATTATTCCTTTGTTTCAAATTGGCAAACTATTTCGCCTGTTTTATCAAAAAGCACACATCCAGAAATTTCAAAATACTATGGAATTCTCAGCTCTTTTCATCAGGCTACCGTTGCCCATTTTTCAGTACTTGAATCACTATTGACTGCTGTTTTTGATCCTACTGTTTCGCTTAGGGATATGGAAGCACTGCTTCCTTCAGCATTTAATTCTGTAGATTATTTGCAGACATTAGGTTACAAAGCAAGATATATGGCTTCTCTTATTTCAATTGCAAGTTCATTAATCGAATACACAAATTCTTTATCTTCATATACTGATTCCGATTCCTTACCGTTAAATAAGGAAATTTCAAAACTCACTCAAAGAATATTTTTATTACTCCAGAAATTTAATTCATTGGATACTACCTCTGGGGATTCTGAACTATTATTCCAAGAACTAATAGAGGAATCAGAAGCTATATTTTCTAAGTACAAAGCATTATCTCAGAAATTCACTTCATTTATTTCTGAAAAAAGAGGTCAAATACCTGAACCACCAGAAATGGTTCACTCGTTATCACTTAGTTTTGGTTCTGCACTAGAACAAAACCGGAGATTTATTCTTGACCTCGAATCTATTGCATCTGCTAAAGGATTGAGTTCTCTCACAGGAAGATATTTTGGTTTGCAAGCTGAAATGCTTTATAATATTTCATTATACGGTGATACTTCCAGGCAAAGAATACTTGAAAGTATCCAAGAAGCAAGCGAAAGCTTATCTGCAAGGGCTGCAGAATATACTTTATTGCTTAAAGCATTGGAAACAAGTTTTGAGGATCAAGAAAAACTTAAGAGAATACACTCACTTCTATTACAAGGTAAGGGTTCAGAAGCAAGAGCAATTTATCTAACTTTAGAAGGAGATTATGGAAGCATAATTCGTCCACAATATTTTAGCAGTACTTTTCTCAAAGATCCAGAAAGGAGAAAAAGAGCTGCAGAAGCAGTTTTTCAATCTCTCCCATGGCAGTTAATGGCCACACTTTTAAGAAATCCAGAACTAGGTCCTCAACTAGAACAAACACATCAGCTATTACTTTCAAAGAATCCTTTATTTATAGAAAGATTATGGGTTTTAGGGTTTCCAGAGGAATTTTCAGAGCAGATTATAGAAATTGGCAATCTTTTTACACAAAAAAATTACAAAAAAGCAGAAGCAGTATATGAAAAACTTATTATGGAATGGGTAAGCCTAAGTGTAAATCAATATGTATTTACAGAACCTCTTGAAAAAGTTCAGGAAATGTATAATAGAGCAGAAACAGGGGAAAGATATTTTAGATATTTATTGGACAAGCAGGCTGCAATTTACATTTATCAAGAAGCCCAGCATCTCATGGATACTCGATATCCTGCCCTTTTCCAGTTTCTTGATTCTTCACAACAATTTGGAATAAGGCACAGCAAAATGTCTGTGAGCGGTTATGAAATAGAACTTGAATTTGCAGTAGGATCAACTACAAGAAAAGAGCTCAGAGACCTTATTTTTGCACAATTGGAAAAATCCGGATTTTTCAAAGATCCAAGATATTCATTCCTTCTTAAAAAAGAACACAAAAAAACATTGGAATTACTTTTGGAAAACATTCAAAATATTCGTTCCACAGAAAAAGTTGATGAAATATTTGAATTCGGTCATGGAGCTATTCATTATTCAGTAACATTACAGAGCAATTATATGGAAATGGCAACCACAGGAGAAACACTTTATTCTTATGATGCTGAAACACAACAAGCTCATATTCGTGCTTGGAAGGATTCCGCTTCTGTGAGAACACCCCCTATTTCTGTTAATTGGGTGGATTGGACTGGTGCAGATGCATTTGTTTTTAATCCTCACCAACCTCAGAGAGATACTTACTACAATTTGTTTCTTTCAAATCTTTCAAATGCACTTGGAGGTGTAGAAGGTGCAGGAACAGAAGTTTTAGCAGAATTAAGAAGACGTTTTGATCCTGCGCAAGACATTTCTATTGAAGGAACGTCATATTCATTCAATTCTCATTCTGAAACAGGTTCAAGAATGGGCACTATTTTCCAGGCATATGATATGTTGCGTGTTTCTGGAATTGATCAAGCTCACTCTATGGATTATGATAGCGGACGTGTTAATTACAGAAGTCCGGAATATACGATGGCAGTAATGCTTCCAATTGCAGAACAATATCTCAAATCCATTCTTGGTTTACAGGGGTATCAAGAATTTTTGCAAAATTATGAGCCTGAAACAAGATTTGAAATTTTACGTACACTCTATTTTCTTCTTAGTGCAGAAGCAGATCTCTTATTTTTAGAATCATTTATGGATACTGTAAAAGAGGAAATGAAAAAAGATGGAATCGATCTACACTATCTTCTTAGTTATTCTGCTGCAGATTTAGAATCAGAATCTCAAAAGGCAATAAGAGAAAAGTATAAACGCTGGGGTTTCAAAACCGAAGATCCAAGTACTGAAAGATATACCTATAGTCTTCCGGCAAAAGTAATTAAGTTAAGAGAATCATTAAAAGGAAGAAGAGAGGAGCTTATTGGATTATTACAGAAAAAAGAAAAACCCAAAAAAGTAATGGCATTCATAGATAGAAAAATTTCAAATATAGACGAAAGAGAGGAACCGCTTGATCCCGCGTGTGTATTAGATAATTATACTATACTTAAGACTTGGGTATTCAATGCAGTTCATGAGGAAATTATAGGGGAAAAAATAAACCGAGCAATAATGGAAAGACTCAGAGATATGAGTTTTTTTGATTATTTCAGGAAATTAGTTTCTGATAATGCAGTAACTATAATTGCTGGTTCTGGTGCTGTTGGTGGAGTAATTGGAGGAATTGCAGGTTCTGCAGGCGGACCAGGAGGAACCGTTGGCGGAGCAGTAGCAGGAGCAAAAACAGGTGTAGCTATTGGAAGCGGAATAGTTGCAGCATGCGGTCTTACTTATGTTGTTGAAGGTTTATACGATGAAGTTTCTCTTAGATTTGCAGAAGAACCAACTACTTTTGAAGGTGCGCTTACACATTATTACGATACTCTTGAGGCAAGAGAGAAATTATTTACTGGGTTGGTAGATGTAACTGTAGGACGATTTGGTCTTTCAGCTCCTGTAAAACAAGCAGGAAAAAAATATGTTGCCCAGAAAGTTTTACACTACACAATGAATACTTTTCTTGTAGGCGGGGCTTCTTACAGATTATCTTACACTGTACCTGAAGCAATCAGCGGAGAGGGAAGTTGGACTGATGTGGTTATGACTGTTCCATTCTTTGTTATTGGTGCAGGCGGATTGATAAAAACACGAGCACTTGCACAAGGAGCAACCATTAGTGAAGTACAGGCAATGGGTGGATTTAAGGGTTCATTAGTTAAAGTAGCAGACGCTCCAGCCTGGCTTTTAAAACCTGCGGGACTTTCCTTAAATCTTGCATTTACTCTTGCATTAGATTCTGATGTTCATGATTCTTTTTCTAGAGCAGTTGACGGTAGTGGTTCATTTTTACAAGCATTGGAAAGTGTTTCAAAGGGATGGACCCATACTACAGGCGAATTCATTGCATTCGATGTTTATATCTTCGGTCCATTTAGATTGCTAAAACCCATAGCAGTTCGTCTTGCTGCTGAGAGACTACCAGCATTTTTAAGATCAAGCAATATGAGGGCACTCGCCTATTTGAAAACCACCGAGTTCCATGTGCAACTTGCAGAAACATTGGGAGTACGCCAACCAACAGAAGCACAAGCAAAAGCAATTTATGAACTTTTATACTCTGGAGAAGCATTAACTAGAGAAAAAGCAAAGGCTGTTCTTGGGAAAGCATTTACAGGAATTTCAGATGATGCTCTTTCAAAATTCTTAACTAGATACACTGAATTAATAGGGGAAGCAAAAATGGTTGCAGGAGGAAGCATTCCTTCAAAAGCAATAGAACGTATGAGAAAAACTTATAGACAAGTAGCTGGCAAACCCCCTGAAGTTGTTCCAGTAAAACTCCCAGAACCAAGAATAACTACCCGTGGATTAGGACTGGCTTTTACTGCTAGTGAATTCGGCGCTTTAATTGGATTTGGTGCTGGACTTTCTGCTTTAGACAATGCACTTATAAGCGGAAAAAAAGATAAATATTATGAAGCAGTAGCTAATATTCTAGTAAAACAAGGAATAACAAATGCTGATGAAATAATTCACATTGCGATAGGTTATTTGAATTTTATTATCAGAGAAATACCTGCAAGAGAATTTTATACTTCTTATTTTGAACATCTTCCAGATCATCTAAAAAGAATGGATAAAGAGCTTGCGATCAAAGAACTTGAAAAAAATTATCCTGAAATTACAATGAATATTTTTATGAATTATATTTACTCATTGATGACTCAGGCAGATTCTCAAGGTGTGAATCCTGCAATAGCAGTAAGTCTTTTCCTTTACAATATTCTTGATGGAGGAAAAACCAGTGTTCCAATGCAAAGCATACTAGAGGATGCAAGAAGAGTGGATGAATTTATGAGAAAACATTCCACTACTTTAGGAAGAGAATATACTTCATATTCATTCGAAGAAATAACTCTTCTTTGGAAAGCTATAATTTCTAAAGGTGAAGATGCTGTGTTAAAAGGAATAAAAGAAGCTGATTTCCTATTTGTTAATCCTTCTTCAACAGACTTTATAGGAACATTTAGAAGAAATTATTTCTATCAATATTTATCTCCTGAAGTTTCAGAAGAAATTTCCCGAGTTTTCTCTGAAAGAGTGGATGCCTTACTTGCAGAAAAGGGTTTAAGTTCGAAGGAGCTCAGTAAGGATGATCCTCAATTATTAGAAGCAACCGAAAGAGCATTTGATGAATTATACTCTATTGTCGAGCTACTAAGAAAAGGTCCGGTACCCGAAGGTTTTTTTGAAACAGAGGAAGGACAAAAATATTCAAAAGAACTCTATGAAAAACTTACAAATAAAGAAACAAAACCGTTAGAGGCATTTTTCCAGAATGAACGCAGATTAAGGTTAATCGCTTCACTTTCTTCTATTGCATTTTCTACCGATCCGCTTGAAAGAACTACAATTGTATATGGATTATTAAGTGGATTACCCCCATCCTCAGTTCTTGTTCCTCATCTACTGAAAACAGCTGTCAGGGAAGGAAGACATTCTTCCCCAGAACATATGGATGCTACACGTAAAAAACTTCTCAAAACAGAACAAGAATTTAGGGGGTTTAAAAAAGAATTCAAACTTCCAACACCTTAATGTTTAAAATATCCTCTTATCTAAATAATTATGGTGATTTGATGCCTTATGGAAAACCAGGATTATTGGAAAAAACTTGGGACACTGCAAAATATCCTTTAGGTGCTTATGGAATATATAAAGCATGGGAACATTATAATAAAGCTCTTGGTCTTGAAAGATATGAAAAACCACTTATTGAATTTCTTGGTTGGTTAAAAGACAAAAAACCTGATGTATACAAATCATTGTTTGGAGAGACACCACTTCCAAAAACTATCAATAGAACATTTTTAGATAGACTTTTTTCAAATGGAGATGTTTTTGAACATGTTTTAGAATATTCAAAACAAAAAGGCAAATCTGGTTTTCTGCATTCTTATATAGAGTATGGTCATGCACGTTTCTTAATACGTTTTGAAGTTGCTGCTTCCCGTTCACTTGTTAATCTTACAAGAGCACTTGAAGCAGAATTAGGAGCTGAAACAGCAAAAAAAGTTATGGCTGATTTAGTTGAAGCAGCAAAAACTGGCGTCATTCAAGTAGGTACACCCTTACCATCAGGCAAGGTTAGAGTAACTTCTAATTTTGAAGAAGTTTTAGAAGAGATTCTAAAGAGACATGATGTTTCAGGTAAATTCAAAGATATAATTACAAAAACAGGAACAGCTTCTTTTGGAATGATGAAAGAAGTTTGGCAACTTAATCATCTTCTTATTGAAAGAGGAGAACCGAATTTGTTTGTAATAACCCGAGGTATAAGACATCCTTTTACGCAATCATTAAGACTTAGACCAAATTTTGTCCAAAGAGCTTGGACTACTTTTAAAACAGATATAAGAAAAATCCCATACGCTAAATTGTTTGAAAGAATAAAAAGTAAAATGCCTGAAATAGATTGGGAAAAATGGAGAGATAGACTACCAACTTGGGAGCGCGCTAAAAAATGGGGAAAAGTAACAGGAGTTGTAGCATTGGTTGGTCTTGCAGTCTATGCTAGTTATCTAGGGATTGGTTGGCTTTCGGCAAAAAAAGAAGCTGCAGAATTAGAACGTGCAGTTAAAACTGAAAGAGCAATTACAGAGGTTGAACAAGAACCAGAGCAAGTGCCTGAGAGAAAAGGAAGTCCTTTACCAATACCTAAAAGAGCAGAACCAGAATTAACTCCCATACAAAAAGCAGTTCAAGCTGTTTTTGGGGAATATAAAGCAACTGCAGAATGGTTAAGTTCCCGTTTGAAAGAGGGTGTAACTGAAGATAAACTAAAAGCTCTTTTACAAGATTTGAAAGATTATTTTGATGATCCCTCTCAAATTAACGACACTAATCTAAGAGCATTTTTAATTTATCTATATAATACATCACAGGGAAAAGGAGCCCCTGCTTTAAAATTTAACACCTGGGCCGATGAAAGCGAATTATCTGGATTTGCAGGAAGAACCAAAGACCTTTGGAAGTAATTTTATGCCTCCTGTACTAGCTCCACCGAAATTTAATCCGCAAGATATTACTATTACAAAGAAAACTACTGCACAAGGACTTCAAATTATTTTAACTGCAGGAGGAAAATCTTATGAAATTAATTTAAGGACTAGTTTTACAGAAGGAGAGTTTAGACAAAAAATAAAATCTTCTGGTTTGCCATTTGATACAGATAATACCGCTAAAATACGTGCTTTAATACGAAGAGTTGAAGAAACGCAATCACAAGGTACACAGAGCAGAGAAGAGGAATTTAGAACAAAAATAGAGAAATATGAAGATGCTCTTTTCGAATTAAATTTAGAATTTTCTCCAGGAACTTTTCCAGAACTTGAAGTTGCGGTCTCTGATGCCTATGAACTTCTAGATAAAAAAAATTTTTTTCTTTTAGATAAACAATTACGAAACTTGGAACTTATTTTACAGGATGCAAATATCTATGCTGAATTTTTACGTTCACAACCAGAACCTGTTAAAAAGGACGAAAGAATAGAGGCTCTAAGAAGAAGAGTTTCAGTACTTATCAGCACATACCCAGATACTGCCCCCGCAAGAATATTAGCACTGCAGACAATGTTAGAAACTCCCTCTACTCTGCCCCCTACATTCGAAAAAGTGCTAACTGCAAATGAGTTGTATCGAAAAGCACAACTAACTCTTAAAGAAGCAAGAACCACGAAGACAGGAGATTTTAGCAAACTTGAAATAAATCTTCAATCTATAGCAAAACTTATTTTTGATAGAAACTATGATGAAGCAATTAGAGATTCAAATATACTTTTAGCAGCAATAGCTCAACTGCCAACTAAATCAGCTGAAAAAGCTCCTGAACCTGAGAGAGTTGTTACTCCGGTCGTTGCACCCGCATCTCAATTATCAACTAGTGTAATAAAAAAAATAGAAACTTTATTTAAAGATCATCCGCAGATTATTGCTTTCTTAAAAGAAAATCTAAAACCAACTGCAACTGAAGAAAATATACAGGGATTGCATGATGCACTTTTTATAGACGACTTGGCTGATAGGAAAGATCAATCACAAGCTTTAAATGTCCTTAGATACATTTATACTCATAGAAACACCGAAACTGGAAGATTACCAAAAGATGATTCACTTGGCTGGGTTGGTGAAGACCCTGAAACATATATCCGTTCGTATATTAACAAATTTAAAGGTGTTTGGAAATAGGTGATAATTATGACTAAGCAAACACAAATTCCAAAAGTTTCCGTATCCCCTGTGGATTTTGATGATTTATCTAAAGGTTATAAAGTTACTATAGGAGATCGAACAATAACTCTTAAACCAATTTCAGATGGCACCTATCCAAGAGCAAAAGTAATTTCAGATCTTGGTATTAGAGGGCATGAACATCAAGATGCCATTTACCAAAAAGTAATGAGTGAGATAGCAGATTTGAAAGTATCATTTTCTGAAAAATTTGAAATGGAATCCGTTTTAGCTCCATCTAAAAAACCTCGGTTGGGTACTCCAGTAAAAAAAGCAAAAAAACATACTCTCACAGAAGAAAGAATTCAAGAAATTGAACAAGCTCTTTCAGAAGGAAATTTACCTGCATCTATTTTAAGTTTATCAAATGGACAAACTTTACCATACAGTTCGGTAATGACTGCAGAATTTCAAGTAGTATATAATTGGTTATATAGAAATGGATTAATAGATGGAAAAGAACATACTGAAAATGCACTTGAAGTAAATGGAATTCGTGGAAGAAGTACAACACTTGCAGTAAAAAAAGTTCAGCAAATGGTAAATGCATTTGCAGCTAAAGATGAAACTTTTGCAGCTGCAGTTCGTGAGGTTAATGCTGGTCTTTTACAAGAAAAAGGTTATTTCAAAGCACTTGCAAAAAGATACCAAGATAAAGAGAAAATAAGAGAGGATTCTGCTTTTGGTTTGCAGACTATGAGAACCCTTGCAGCATTTGTAAAAGCAAAACAAGGGACAGTAGAGGAAAAACCACCACTCTTAGCATCTGCCAAACCAACTCCAAGAGTTTCTCTTCATGCAGAAGATATCGAAGAAGAAGTAATTGAATTAGAACC